>CANQOW010000039.1 GCA_947625545.1 uncultured Clostridia bacterium | reverse complement strand
TCTTTAAAATTACATTACTAAATTTATATAACATAATTTTAATTTTGTCAACAGAAATATTTCGACTTTATTTTACATTTTTTGACAATTTAAAAGAAGTAATATAGTTTTTATTTTCTATATTACTTCTTTCAATATTTTTATATATTGCATTTTCTAGACGCGCACATTTTTAACGTCCCCATGTGCATATAAAATTTTTGTTGCATTTTCAAACTTGCACATTTTTTACGTCCCCATGTGCGCTTCAATTACTTTGTTTAAGCAAACTGAATATATTAAAACCTTATCAACTTTTTTATTTAAGGCATGTTCTAATGCATTTTTATATAAATCTAATTGCTTTTTATATCTTTCAACTAAAATATTTTCTTGACCTTGTTTTATAAAATCTGTTTTATAATCTACTAAAACAACATTATCATTTTCATCAATAAAATATAAATCTATAATACCTTGAACTAATATTTTATCTTCTGTTTTTGGTATATCACTATATAATTCATTTACAGGTATATTAATATAAAATGGTAATTCTTTATAAACCTTTTTTGCATTTTTTAATTCGTTCCACAAATTAGATTTTGTAAATTTTAATATTTGGTTAATATCTATACTTTCCATTTCTTGTTTTGTTATAATTTCTTTTTCATATAAAGAATTGACTAATTCTTTTATTTTTTCTTCTGAATATTCTAAATTAAAATCTAAATTCTTAAAACATAAATGTATTAATGTACCAATTTGTGCATTTGTTATTCTTATTTCTTCACTTAAAAATTTTGGTGTACTTAATTCATTTTCAAAAGTTTCTTCTTCCCCATTTTGCATTTGTTTTATTTTAGTAACTGAACTTTTTGTTTCAATTTTTGATAAATCTTTATATTTATATTGCCATTGTAATAAAGAATTTATTTTTTCTGTATTCTTATTCTCTATATTTACGCTTTCTAATTTTTTAATAAAATCTTCCGCTTCTATGCCTTCTTTTGAAGTATCTATTAATTCTTGTTTATTATAAGTATTTAATTCTAATATATCGCTTATTTTATCTTTGTTATTAAGATATACTAAATTTATCCATTCAAGATAAGATTTACATTTTGAAACTATATTAGGATTTATTTTACTATTATCTTTTGTAGAATATAATTTTAATAGATTTTGTTTATTTTTTGTTTCTTCTTCTAAATTTTTAGATATTCCAGTTATTATTAATTTTTCTTTTGCTCTTGTTAATGCTACATACAAAATTCTCATTTCTTCTGCAAGAGTTTCTTCTTTCATTTTAATTTTTATTGCTTCTTTTGCTAATGTGTTATTTTCTATTTTTCTTTCAACATCTATATATTTTGGTCCAAATCCTATATTTTGATGTAACAATATATTTTCTCTTAAATCTTGAAAATTAAATTGCTTTCCTGTACTACATAAAAAACAAATAGGAAATTCTAGTCCCTTACTTTTATGAATACTCATTATTCTAACAACATCTTCATTTTCACCTATTAATTTTGCTGAACCAAAATCTTCATTTCTTGTTTTCATTTTGTTTATAAAATTTATAAAATTGTATAGTCCTTTAAAACTTGCACTTTCATATTTTTTTGCTTTTTCAAATAATAGTTTTAAATTTGCTTGTCTTATTAAGCCATTTGGCATTAATGTAACATAGTTATAAAAGCCTGTATCTATGTATATTTTCCATATTAATTCATTTAATGGTAAATATTCTTTTTCTTTTCTAAATTTATCTAACATATTAAATAAATTATCTATTTTTTCTATTATTTTTTTATCTGCATTTTCTTGTGTTTTATATTTTATCATTGCTTCATAAAAAGAAATATTATAATTGTTAATTCTTATTTCTATTAATTCATTATCTGTAAAGCCTCCAATTATACTTCTTAAAACTGTTACAAGTGGTATATCTTGTATAGGATTATCTATTATTTTTAATAAACTCATTATTGTTTGTATTTCTATTGTATCTAAAAATTGATTATTTGTATCTGTAAAAACTGGTATATTTTCTTTTGTTAATTCTTTTTCGTATATTTGTGCTTGTACCGATGTTGACCTTAATAATATTACTATATCTTTATATTTTAAATTTCTATATCCTACTTCTTTATCATATACTTTATAATTGCTTTTCATTAGTTCTTTTATTTTCTTTACAACTAATCTTGCTTCTAATACTGTATTTTCTATTGGTTCTTCTACTTCTTCTGTTTCTTCATCATCTTCATCATCATTATCTTCTTTATATTCTTTTTCTTCTATTATTTCTTCTCCAAGATTTATAATATTTAATTCAGATTTTGTTGGTTTTTCTAATGATATTTTTTCATAATTTTCGCAAATATTTAAGTATTCTTCTTCTGTGTATTCTATTTCTCCTAATTCTTTACTCATAATGTTATTAAATATTAAATTTGTAATGTCTAGAATATTACTCATACTTCTAAAATTTTTAAATAATTGAATTTTTTTGCCTTTGCTTTTTTCATTAAAATCATTTACGAAATCGTAATTTTCATATTTTTCCATAAATAAGTCTGGTCTTGCTTGTCTAAATTTATATATACTTTGCTTAACATCTCCTACCATAAATATATTTTTTCCATTTGATATTGTGGTTAGTATTTTTTCTTGTATTAAATTACTATCTTGATATTCGTCTATTGCAATTTCTATAAATTTATCTTTATATTTTTTTGCTATTTCTTCATTTTCTAATATTTTTAAAGCAAAATGTTCTATATCGTTAAAGTCTATAAGGTTTCTTTTCTTTTTTTCTTCTGAAAATTTTTGAGAAAATTCTAATATTAAATTTTTTAGAGAATTTAATATTTCATACATTGCATATATTTCTTCATTTGCCATTTTAGAATTATATTGCATTATTCCATTTTTATATTTATTTATGCTGTCCTTTGCATCATCTCTAATTTTTTTTGACCTTTCTTTTATATCTAGGTCTACTTTTGAATTTTTTGACCAATTTCCTAGTTTAAAATTTGAAATATTTTCTGATAATTTATCCCATTCTTCTATTTTTTGTAATCTTTCATATTCTATTATATCATTACATATTGTATTATAAAATTTTTCAAATTCTGGTAATTTTTTTAGTTCATTTTTTACTGATGTTAATGTTATTATATTTGATTCTAATTGTTTTTGTATGTTTTTTATTATTATTTTTCCCCATATTGTATTTGAAAAATCTTCGTTTAATTTTTCTTTTAAATCAAATTCTTTAATTTTTTCTTCTATCCAAATTTCTGGATATGGACTGCTTTGAATATATCTATATATTGTTAATATTAGTTGTTTTAAATCTTCGTCATTTCTATAACCTGTATAATATTCAATTAATTTTAAAAAATCTTTATCTTCATTTTCATATTTATTTTCAAATAGTTCTTCTAAACAATCATTTTTTATTATTTCTAATTCTGTTTCTTCACCTATTCTAAAATTTGGTGATATATCTAATTCGTAAAAATTGTTTTTTATTACTTCTAAACAAAATGAGTGTATTGTGCATATACTTGCTCTTGATAATAGTGTAATTTGTCTTTGTAAGTCTTTATTTTCTGGTTCTTCATCTATTTTTTTATATAGCGCACTTAATATTCTTTCTCTCATTTCTGCTGCTGCTGCATTTGTAAATGTAACTAATAAAATTCTATCTATATCTATTTTTTCATTTATTATTTTATTTATTATTCTCTCTACTAATACTGCTGTTTTTCCACTTCCTGCTGCTGCTGCTACTAATATGTTTGAATTTTTTTCATTTATTGCTTCTACTTGTTCTTTTGTCCATTTTACTTTATTATTTTCCATTTTTATGACCTCTTTTTTTTCTATTAGATAAACATTTTTCTTCTTTTTTGAAATTTATTTATATTTTTATCATATTTTAGTTATTGCCACATATAATTAATAGTACAATTTATTTTTGAAAGGAGAGATTCCAATGTATTACGACCGGTTTTCTGAAAAAAACGAACTAATACTTTTAGGGCATATGTGCAATATAAAAGTATCTAGTGCTGATTTTCAAAATTTTATTTACTTTATAGCAGATAAAAATATTAGAGCAAGTATGACATGTACTAAAATTGAAGATTCTTACTATGTTTCGTTTTTTTCTAAAACAGTAGAAAAATCAGAAGAGGTTTTTGAAATTTTACTAACTTGGAATCCATAATTATCTTTAAGAGGGCATTCTTTATTAAGAATTCCCTCTTTTTCCTTATTTACGAAGCAAAATGCAAGTTGTGCGTCTATATTTTTTCTTTCGTTAACACCCAGTTTTCCTATATTTAAAATTATTTATTAACTAATTTTGTTATTTCGTCATAAATTCTGTCTTCAACATTACTTATGCTTAATAGTCTTGCGTTAATACCCATTTGTTCTAGGTTATTTCTATTAGATATTACACTATTTATATTTTCATTTAAGATATTTGCATTTAATTCTGAATCTAAAATTACTCTTGCAGCGCTTAATTTTTCTAATGTTCTTGCATTATATTCTTGATGATTTTCACTAACATTTGGTAATGGAATAAATATTGCAGGTTTTCCTAATTTTGAAATTTCAGTAACTGTCATTGCACCACTTCTGCATACTAATACTGATGCAATGTTCATTATTTCTTCCATATTGTATATATATGGAAGAACTTTTACTCCAATTAATGTTTCAATATCTATGTTTTCTTTCTTAAATTGTTCAACAATATTATCGTATTGAGTTGGTCCTGTTGCCCATATTATTTGATAATTGTTATTTAATTTTTGTTTTATAATTTCAAAAACTGTATCATTAATTCTTTTTGCACCTTGACTACCACCAAATATTAAAATTAAAGGCTTATTAGGGCTAAATGCTAATTGTTTTAATTTTTGTTCTTTTTGTTTATCTGATAAATTTAAATCTCTAATCTTTACAGGTGTTCCTGTTACAACAAGTTTTTCTTTTTCATCTAATTTTTGTACTGCGTCTTCAAATCCTAATAGGATTTTGTCTACTTTTTTTGATAACATTCTAACTGCTTTTCCAGGTAAGGCATTGCTTTCATGTAAAATTGTAGGTATATTATTTTTCTTACCTGCAAGTATTGCTGCTCCACATATATACCCTCCTGTACCAATTATTATATCTGGTTTAAATTCTTTTACTATTTTATTTGCTTGCCCAATACCTTTATATGTTTTAAATAAATTTTTTATACTATCTATACTTATTTTTTTACTTAGTCCATAAGCATCTATTGTTTTTAATTCATATCCTGCACGTGAAACTAAATCTTTTTCTAGTCCTCTTGAAGTTCCTAGAAAAATAATTTGAGAATTACTTTCTTCTTCTTTTATTTTGTTTGCTATTGCTATGCCTGGATTTATGTGTCCTGCTGTACCTGCTGCTGCTATTATAACTCTCATAAAAAACCTCCATTCGAGTAATTTAATTTACTCTTTAATAAAAATTTTCTTTTATATTTTTTTACTTGCACGAGAAATATTTAGTAAAATTCCGCATTGAACATAATAGTATTAACAGAGCCGTACCACCATAACTAAAAAACGGCAAAGGCATTCCTGTATTTGGTATTGATGATGTTACAACTGCTATGTTTATAATTGCTTGTATTCCTACAAGTGATGTTATTCCGATTGCAACAAGACTTCCAAACATATCTGGTGCTTTCATTGATATTAATATTCCTCTCCAAATAAATATTGCAAATAATAATATAACTATTACACAACCTAAAAATCCTAATTCTTCTGCAAATACTGAGAATATAAAGTCATTTTGTGGTTCTGGTATATATAAATATTTTTGTTTACTATTTCCTAAACCTAAGCCAAATAAACCTCCTGAGCCTATTGCATATAAACTATTTATTATCTGCCAGCCTGTATTTGTTGGATCTTGCCATGGGTCCAAAAATGCAGTTAATCTTGCAAGTCTAAATCCACCTATATCTGCATATTTTGCAAGTAATATTAAACCAATAACTCCAATAGCCGCTAATGGTAGGCCTGTTATAATAAAATGTCTTAATTTTGTTCCCGCAATTAACATCATTATTGAAATAATTGCAACTATAACTAATGTAGCACTTAAATGGTCTTGTATTATAACTAGTTCTGCAATTATAGGTACTAAAATTAGAAATGGTAGTAAAAAACCTGTTTTCCATTTTGATAATTTGTCTTTATTATTTGTTAAAAATGCTGCATAAAATATTATTAAAGCAATTTTTACTATTTCTGATGGTTGTATAGTTGTAAAACCTAAATCTATCCATCTTAAAGCACCATTTGCTGCGTAGCCAACTCCCGGTATATAAACTATTGCTAGTAAAACTATTGATACCCAATATAATATTTTATAAAACTTTTTATAAAATCTATAATCTATTTTTGAAATAACTAACATTAATATTATTCCTAATACTGCACTTACTGCTTGTGTTGTAACATAAGAATAACTATTTCCTGTTTCTGCTAATGCAGATGGAGCACTTGCTGATAATACCATTATTATTCCTATTGATAATAACAATAGTATAACTATAAATAAAATAAAGTCAAATGGCTTATCTATAAAACTTGAAAATTTATTTTCTTTTTTCTTTTTTGGCATTTATATGCTCCTCTCTTTCGATTTTTTAAATTACGTATAATCCTATTACACAAAATATTAAGGTTATTATGCTAAATATTGATACAACCTTATTTTCATTCCAGCCTGATAATTCAAAATGATGATGCAATGGTGCCATTTTGAATATTCTATTTCCTGTTTTCTTAAAGTATACTACTTGAATTATTACAGATATTGTTTCTAATACTGGTATTATTGCTATTATTAATAGTAATAATGGCATTTTTAAATATATAGACATTCCTGCAATAACTCCTCCTAATAGTAGTGAACCTGTATCGCCCATAAATACTTTCGCAGGATGTAAGTTAAATATTAAAAAGCCTAAACATGTTCCTGTAACAATGCTTCCAAATACTGCAACTTCTTTAACATCATAAATAATTCCAATTACAGTTAAGCATGCAATTATAATTACTGATACACTCGTTGCTAATCCATCTACTCCATCTGTTAAATTTACTGCATTTGTGGTTCCTAAAATTACAAATATATTAAATACTATATATATTGGTAACCACAAATTTATATATGTTTTTAAAATTGGTATGTATGTATATGTATCTATTTTTAAAAAGTATACTAAATATAATACATATGCTACTGATATAATAAGTAAGCCTATCATTTTGTATGCTGGTTTTAATCCATCTGTATTTTTTAATATTAATTTTTTTATATCATCAACTAAACCTACTAATCCAAAACCTGTTGATATTAATAATATTGGTAATAGTTTATTTGCTACTTCTGGTTCATCTCCTATATAATAACCATAAGCTGTTGCTGTTAAAATTGCTGTTGCTAAAATTACTATTATTCCTCCCATTGTAGGAGTTCCTTGTTTTTTCAAATGTGATTCTGGACCATCATCTCTTTCAATTTGACCTACTTTCAGTCTTCTTAATATTGGTATAATTATTATTCCTAATGCAGTTGTAGCAACAAAAGATAATAATAATATTTTTATTTGAAATTCCACTTATGTACCTCTTTTCTTTATTTCATTTCGTCTATAATTTCTTTAACTATTATTCTTTCATCAAAAGGATGTTTAATATGATTTATTTCTTGATATGGTTCGTGTCCTTTTCCTGCAAGAACTATTATATCTCTTTTTGTTGCAATTGATATTGCGTGTTTTATTGCTTCTATTCTATCTACTATACAAATATATTTTCCGTTTGTCTTTTTTATTCCTTGTTCTATTTCATTAACTATTTCGTCTGGATTTTCTGTTCTTGGGTTATCTGATGTTATTATAGTGTAATCTGCTATTCTTCCTGATATTTCTCCCATTATTGGTCTTTTTGTTTTATCTCTATCTCCTCCACAGCCAAATAGTGATATTACTTTTCCTTTTGTATATGATTTTACTGCTGATAAAATATTTTCTAAGCTCTCAGGTGAATGTGCATAGTCTATCATTATTACTAATTCTTTTTTGTTGTCTATTAATTCACTTCTACCGGGAACTCTCACTTCTAATAATGCTTCTTTTATACTTTCTGTACTTGCTCCTAGTTTTAAAGCAACACATATTGCCGCTAATGAGTTATATACACTAAATCTACCAGGTATTCCTACTTTTATTCTTTCATTTCTTCCATTTATTTTTACTTTGAAATCTACAAATGAATTTGTAATTGTAATATCTTTTGCTAATACTTCTGCAAAATTATCTATTCCATATGTGTGCATTTCACAGCCATTATTTAATTTTGAAACTTTTAGACCATATATATCGTCAACATTTACAAATGCTGTTTTACACATACTAAATAATTTTATTTTAGATTCAAAGTAATCTTGCATATTTGGATGCTCTTTTTCGCTGATATGGTCTTCTGAAAAGTTTGTAAATACTCCTATATCAAAATCGCATCCTGCTACTCTATCTAATTTTAAACTTTGTGAAGATACTTCCATTACTACTACATCTACTTTTGCTTTTACCATATCTGCAAATATTTTTTGTAATTTTATGCTTTCTGGAGTTGTTCTATCTGAATCTTCTATTTTTTTATCTCCTATATATGTTGCTATTGTTCCTATTAAACCTACTTTTTTACCTTGTTTTTCTAAAATAGATTTAATCATATATGTTGTTGTTGTTTTTCCTTTTGTTCCTGTAACTCCTATAAGTTTAAATTTAGTTGATGGTTCTCCATAAAAATTACAACCACATATTGCTAATGCATATCTTGTATTTGTACTTACAATTAATGTAACTTCTTTTGGAACATTTAGTGCTTTTATATCTATTCCTTCTTCTACCATTACAACTTTTGCCCCATTTTGTATAGCAGATTCTATGTAATTATGCCCGTCTGTTTCATATCCTTTTATTGCTATAAACATTCCATTTTCTTTTATTTCTCTTGAATCACTGCTAATGTTGGTTATATCTACATCTAAATTTCCTCTTGCTTTTAAATTTTCTAAGCCTCCTAATATTCTTTTTAACTCCATAAATATCTTTTCCTTTCCTTTTTCTTTATGGTTGTATATATATTATAAATATATTTATTTATTCTGTATTATATAACTAATATTTTTTCATTAAATATTATATCAAAAAATAAAATAAAAGCAATAGAAATAAAAATTTTTTCTATTGCTTATTTATATAATTTTTTTATTCGGCTTATTGCATTTTTTTCTAATCTTGAAACTTGAGCCTGTGAAATGCCTATTTCTTCTGCTACTTCCATTTGTGTTCTTCCATCAAAAAATCTTTTTGTTATTATAACTTTTTCTCTATCATTTAATTTTTTCATTGCTTGTGAAATTGCTAAATCATCTGTCCATTTTTCGTCTGTATTTTTTGTATCTCTTATTTGATCTATTACATACATATTTTCTGTTCCATCTTTGTATATTGGTTCTTGTAGTGATATAGGGTCTTGTATTGCATCAAAACTTAGTATTACATCTTCTTTTGGTACTTGTAAATCTTTTGATATTTCTTCTATTGTAGGTTCTTTTCCTGTTTCTTTTGTTAATTTTTCTTTTGATTGTAATGCCTTATATGCTAAATCTCTTATTGACCTACTTACTCTTATTGAGTTATTATCTCGTAAATATCTTCTAATTTCTCCAATTATCATTGGTACTGCATATGTTGAAAATTGAACTCCTTGTGATAAATCAAAATTATCTATTGATTTTATTAAACCTATACAACCTACTTGAAATAAATCGTCTGCATTTTCTCCTCTATCTGA
>CANQOW010000038.1 GCA_947625545.1 uncultured Clostridia bacterium | reverse complement strand
CTCTTTTTATTATCAATGTACTTAAAAAAATTTAAAATATTTTTTAATTTTGTCTTGACATTTTACCAGATGTCTTTAATTATTATTATTTAAGTTAAAGTTTTTTTGATTAATTTAAATAATAATAATCAAATAAATATTTAAATTTTATCATGGTGCTAACTTCGGCTTAAAATTATATTCAAAAAGAGGATAACTTATAGTAATCCTCTTTTTAATTATACTAGTTAAATGTTATGCTAATTCAACAACTGCTCCTGCTTCTGCAAATTTTGCTTTTAATTCTTCTGCTTCTTCTTTAGCAACTCCTTCTTTAACTGTTTTTGGTGCTCCATCAACTAAGTCTTTTGCTTCTTTTAATCCTAATCCTGTAGCATCTCTAACAACTTTTATAACTTGAATTTTGTTAGCTCCTGCTTCTTTTAATACAACATTAAATGATGTTTTTTCTTCAGCTGCTGGTGCTGCTGCTCCGGCTGCTCCAGCTGGTGCTGCAACTGCTGCTGCAGATACTCCATATTTTTCTTCAATTCCTTTTACTAATTCTGATAATTCAACAACTGTTAAGCTGTCGATAGTTTCTAATAATTCTTCAATTTTAGACATTTTTAAATCCTCCTAATTTTTAAAATTTTTAATTTTTTTTATTTTTTTAATATTTTTTTGCCTAAATTTTTAAGCATTTTCTTTTTGAACTTTAACTTGATCTAATGCAATTGCAAGTTTTGTAACATTTCCAAGTAATGCACCAGCAAGCATACCAAGTAAAGTTTCTCTTGATGGTAATTTTGCTAAAGTTATTATTTCTTCTGGTGTCATAACTTTACCTTCAATTATTCCACCTTTAATTTTATAAAAATCATTATCTTTTATATAGTTATATATTGCTTTTGCAGGTTCTAGATAATCTTCTTGGTCTAATATAACTGCAGTTGGTCCTTCTAGTTTATCTTCTAGGCCTTCAATACCGCATTTTTCTAATGCTCTTCTTGTTATATTATTTTTTATAACTTTATATTCAGATTTTGATTTTCTTAATGTTGCTCTTAAATTTGTTACATCTTCAACTGTAATTCCTCTGTAATCTGTTAAAAGTACTAATTTAGCATTTTTTATTTTTTCTGCTAAAGAATCTACTTCTGCTTCCTTTTGTTTTATTATTTCTGCATTTGCCATTTATTTTTCACCACCTTTATTTTTAGTATGAAAATAATTATATTTTAAAAATAATACCACTATTTAGCCTAAAACACATAGGCATAAATAGTGGTTTAATCCCGCTCTATCTATACCTCGGTAGGATTTATTTTTATACCTACTGTCTTCGGCAAATAATTTTATTATTCATTAATATATATGCTTGGTCCCATAGTTGTTGTAACAGCAACACTCTTAATATATTGACCTTTTGCTGCTGCTGGTTTTGCTTTTATTATAGCATCCATAACTGTTTGATAGTTTTCAGCTAATTTTTCAGCTCCAAATGAAACTTTTCCAAAACCTAAGTGAATTATATTAGTTTTATCTAATCTATATTCAACTTTTCCAGATTTTATTTCTGCTATGGCTTTTGCAACATCCATTGTAACTGTTCCAGATTTAGGATTTGGCATTAATCCTTTTGGACCTAATACTTTACCTAATCTACCTACAACTCCCATCATATCTGGTGTTGCAACTATAACATCATAATCAAACCAGTTTTCTTTTTCTATTTTTGGTATTAATTCTTCTGCTCCTACATAGTCTGCTCCAGCTTGTTCTGCCTCTTTTGCCTTATCTCCTTTTGCAAATACTAAAACTTTTAATGTTTTACCTGTTCCATGTGGAAGAACCACTGTTCCTCTAACTTGTTGGTCTGCATGTTTTGAATCTACACCTAATTTTACATGTAATTCTACTGTTTCATCAAATTTTGCTTTTGGAAATTTTTCTAATATTTCCATTGCTTCTTTAATACCATATTCTTTTTGTGAATCTACAAGTTTGTTTGCTTCTAAATATCTTTTTCCTCTTTTCATTGTAACCTCCCTTGGTAATAACGAGTTTTACTCTCCCAAATTTTTATTAATTATTTTTCTACGATTATGCCCATTGAACGAGCAGTACCGCATACCATGCTCATTGCTGATTCTATTGAAGCAGCATTTAAGTCTTCCATTTTTTGTTCTGCTATTTGTTTTACTTGGTCCATTGTAATTTTTGCAACTTTTTCTTTATTTGGTTTTCCTGAACCTTTTTCAATTTTTATAGCTTTTTTAATTAAAACTGCAACTGGTGGAACTTTTGTTATAAAAGTAAAAGATTTATCTTTATATACTGTTATAACTGTTGGTATAATCATTCCTGGTTGATTTGCTGTTCGATCATTGAAATCTTTAACAAATTGCATAATGTTTACACCACTTGAACCTAAAGCAGGGCCTACTGGTGGAGCAGGTGTTGCTTTTCCAGCTTCTATTTGTAATTTTATAACATTTGTAATTTCTTTTTCTGCCATTTTATTATTGCACCTCCCTTTAAATGAACTTGTATTTATTAAAATTAATAACTTAATTTACATTTTTTGAACTTGTGAAAATTCTAATTCTGCTGGTGTTTCTCTTCCAAACATTGATACTAGAACTTTTACTTTTCCTTTTTCTTTATTTATTTCTTGAACTGTTCCAATAAATGACTCTAATGGTCCATTAACTATTTTTACAGTGTCATTTATATCATAATCTACTGTTACTGCTGCTGTTTCAAAGCCCATATTTCTTATTTCTTCGTCTGTAAGTGGTATTGGGTCTGTAGCAGATCCAACAAAACCTGTAACTCCTCTTGTATTTCTAACTATGTACCATGTTTCTTCTGTTACTATCATTTTTATTAATACATAACCTGGAAATACTTTTTTTAAGTTTGTTTTCTTTTTACCATCTTTTATTTCTATTTGTTCTTCCATTGGGACAACTATATCGAAGAAATAATCTTCAAGTTCTCTGTTTTTTACAGTTTGCTCTAAGTCTGTTTTTACTTTATTTTCATACCCTGAATATGTATGTACAACATACCATCTAGGCTCTGTTTCTCTATCTTTTTGAGACATTATTTTGTAGCCTCCTTTTTATTGAACTTTAATTATTATTCAGCATTCTCTGTATTTTCTGTATTTTCTTCATTTTCTTCATTACCTACTGTATCTTCTTCTATGTTATTTGTTTCTTCTGTTGTTGTGTTTTCAGTAGAATCTTCTTCAACCATATTTGTATCAATACTATTTTCATCTACTACATTTTCTGTTTCAGTTGTAGTATTAGTATTTTCTACAAGTGTTCTTAATTTATTTATTCCATACGTATTTAAAGCATCAAAAGCAACATCTAATATAAATACTATTACTACTGTAATTAAAACTATTCCAATAACAGTTGCAGTATTGTTTACTATTTGTTTTGGTGTTGGCCAAATAACTTTTTTTAATTCTGCTTTAAAGTCCTTCCAAAAATGTTTTTGTGCATTTTTGTTTTCTTTATCTGTTTTTGCCATTTTACTTCCTCCTAAAAATAGCTTGTTTTATTTTGTTTCTTTATGTGTAGTACGTTTTTTACAGAACTTGCAATATTTTGTAACTTCTAATCTGTCTGTATTGTTTCTTTTATTTTTTGATGTCATATAATTTCTTCTTTTACATTCTGTACATTCTAATGTTATATTTTCTCTTGGACCTTTTGCTGCCATTTAAATACACCTCCGTAATCTTTTAGCTTCTTTTAAACGATGTGAGCATACACCTTTTTTATGTATGCTCAAATATTTTATAATATTTTTAAAATTTTGTCAAGTGGTTTACGGAATTTTATGGAAATTTTAAAATTTATTTCAATTCAAACTTTATTTTACCTTTTCCATTTTTACATTCTATTGTTGCAATTGCTCCATTTATTATTGTTAAACATGGAGATTTATGTGATATGTCAGCATCATAAATAATTGGTACATTTAATTTTGCAAGTACACTGTCCTTTATTGCATTTTCCATATCATAACCAATATTTGAGATTTCTACTCCATTTCTTCCAAAAATAATTCCTTTTGTATATTTAAAATATTCTAACTCATTTAATTTCCATAGAGAACGAATTAACTGCTCTTTTGAAAATTCACAATTATCGAAATACCATATAATACCATCATTTTTATATCTTTCATTAAAATCTTTTGTTCCATCATATTTCGTGCCTGCAAGTTCTGTTATAATATCAAAACACCCGCCAATAATTCTTCCATTAATACTTACTTCTTCATTATTTATTGTTTTCCAAACTACTTTTTCAGTATAATTATCACTTTCTAAACCTGTTATTTTTACCGTTCTTTCATTTTCATACAATTCATAATTTTCTTGTTCAATAATATTGCCTTTTAATATTTCTAAATTATCTTTTAAACTTTTATCATAATTCTCTATTCCAAAATATTTAAAATTGTTACCATATATTGTTGATATATCATATTTTGTAGTTATTGGAAATAAAATTCCAGTTGGATCAGAAAAACCTTCTACCCATTTTGGTCTTTTTACTATTTTATTAAAATCTATATAAGGTAATATTTCAACTAAAAATTCTCCTCCTCCTGCACAAAAGATTAAACTACTTTCATCTTCAAACATCTCATTTAACTCTTCTGCTCTTTTTTTAGCATCTGCACTTCTTGCCATTTTTGAATTAAAAATATTTTCTGAAAGTTTAACTTTATACCCCATTTTTTCAAATTTTAATTTTGAATTATTAAAGCAATTTATATCTTGTTCACAATCTGCTCCGTCTGATGGTGCGGGAACACTAATTAAATCATTTTCTTTTAGAAATTTTGGATATATCATATTTTTCTCCTTTTATTTAAAAATTTTAATGATTATACCATAGCATTTGTTTATTTTCAAGTTGACATATTATTATTAAAATTGTATAATAATATCATATTTTGTAAATTTAGGAGGTTTTTATGTTTAAAGAATTTAAAGAATTTGCTTTAAAAGGAAATGTTGTTGATTTAGCAATAGGTGTAATTATTGGTGGTGCTTTTCAAAAAATAGTTACTTCATTAGTTAATGATATTATTATGCCAGCAATTTCAATTTTTACAGGAAAAATTGATTATACTGACCTTGTTTTTCAAGTAGGAGATGTTTCAATTTCTTATGGTTCATTTATAACTACTGTTTTAGACTTTTTAATTGTTGCCTTTACTCTATTTTTAATAATTAGATATATTAATAAATTAAATAAAAAATTAGAAGAAGCAAAACTTAATGAACTAGCAAAATTAAGTGGTTTAAATGAAAAATTATCTAATAACAAATTATTTAAAAATAGAAAGAAAAAGAAACAAGAAGAAGTTCCTGAACCAACAACAAAAATTTGTCCTTATTGCGTTTCAGAAATTAGTATAAAAGCAACTAGATGCCCACATTGTACTTCTATTTTAGCTGAAAATATTGAAGAAGCACAAAGTGAAAATGCCATTGAAAACGTAGCAGAAAATGAAAATTCTGAAGCTATTAATAAAGAAAATTAGAAAAAACTAAAAATAGATAACCTTAAACACTTGCAAAGTTTTATTTTTTGTGATACAATAGGTTAAGTTATAGTTTATTAAAGTTCAAGAGGAGGTGCTTATATATGCCAAATATTAAATCAGCAATAAAAAGAGTAAGTGTTATTGAGAAAAAAACATTAAGAAATAATATGATAAAATCTGAATATAAAACAGCTGTTAAAAAATTTGAAAAAGCTGTAGAAAATAAAGATATGGAAAATGTTGATGCTTTATTTTCATTAGCAACAAAAAAAATTGACCAAGCATGTACAAAAGGTGTAATAGTAAAAAATACTGCTGCAAGAAAAAAATCTAATTTAGCAAAAAAATTAAATACTATTAAAGCATAAGATATTTTAATAATATTTGCAAGAGCTAAAAACATATTAAGCTCTTGCTTTTTTCTTACATTTATTTCCTTTGATTTTAGTCTCTATTTTATGTTAATATTAATATAGTGAAACATGAAAGTGAGGTTATTTTATGTTTAAAAATATTATGAATATATTTAGTGAGTTAGATGTTAAGATTAAAAAAATTATGAAATATGGTTTAAAATTTTCTATGTTTTTTTGCTTTATTGCTGCTTTAATTTTATTATTTTATGAAACAATATATGCTTCGCCAGATTTATATTACATAGGTTTAAAAATGATAGAAACTGGATTATTTTTTATTACTGAATTTATTATATGTGGAATTGCAGTTGATAAAATTAGTAAACAAATGATTTGAATTAAAATACATATAAGAAAATTGTGCGTTAGCGAAAGCAAAGCTTTCGACGCACACATGTGCATTTTGCTTCGCAAATATGCACAGCCCAATGTAAATTAACCTTTTTGTATACAGAAAAATCTTCGATTTTTCCTATACAATTAAAAAAAATAATTCTAAATTAAAAAAACTTTCTTCGAGAATAAATATTTTTTTCTTTTCGTGTCTTCCCACTGATGCTGTAACGATACTAAAAGTATCTAACAGCATTCAGCGGTCCCCACGAGACACTCATTTTAAAAAAATATTTAGATTCTCTCACGTTTTTTTAATATAAGAATTATTATTTTTTTAATTCTTCCATAAATAGTTTATTTAGTATTTGTGGATTTGCCTTTCCTTTTGTTTCTTTCATTGCTTGACCTACTAAAAATCCTATTGCCTTATCTTTTCCTGCTTTATAGTCTGCAACAGATTGAGGATTTGCTTCTATTATTTTTAATACAATTTCTTTTATAGCACCTTCATCAGATATTTGTACCCAACCTTTTTCTTCTATTATTTTGCTTGGTGCTTTTGGATTTTCAAATAATTCTACTAATACTTTTTTACCTATTGCATTACTTATTGTTCCTTTATCTATTAATTGTATTAGTTCTGCTAAATTTTCTGCTGTAAATGGAATTTGTTCCGCTTCCATTTCCTTTTCATTTAAGATTTTTGCTATATCAGACATTATCCAATTACTTACTGCTTTTGGATTATTACATATTTTTGTTGCTTCTTCAAAAAGATTTGATGTATATTTTGATGCTGTTAATAAATTTGCTTCTTTTTCTGTTAGTTTATACTCATCTAAATATCTTTTTCTTCTGCTTTCTGGTAATTCTGGTAAGTTATTTTTTATATTTTCAATATATTCATTAGATAATTTTATAGCAACTAAATCTGGGTCTGGAAAATATCTATAATCTTGTGCATCTTCTTTATCTCTCATTGAGAATGTTCTTCCAGATACATCATCCCATCTTAATGTTTCTTGTTCTATTTTTCCTCCATTTTCTAATACTTCAATTTGGCGGTCTACTTCATATTCTATACCTCTTACTATTGACCTAAATGAATTCATATTTTTCATTTCTGTTCTAGTTCCGTATTTTGTTTCACCTTTTTTTCTAACAGACACATTAACATCTGCCCTTAATGAACCTTCTTGCATTTTACAATCTGATACTTCAATATATTCTAATATTGATTTGATTTTTCTTAGATATTTTTCAGCTTCATCTGCTGAACGAATATCTGGCTCTGAAACTATTTCTATTAATGGAACTCCTGCTCTATTTAAGTCTACAAGACTTTCTCTACCATATTCATCATGGTTTAATTTTCCTGCATCTTCTTCTATATGAATTCTTGTTAATCTTATTTTCTTTTTTTCTCCATTTTCGTCTTCTATTTCTACATAACCTTTTTCACATAAAGGTTTATCGAATTGTGATATTTGATATGCTTTTGGTAAATCTGGATAAAAATAATTTTTTCTATCATTTTTGCTATTTCTAGAAATTTCACAGTTTGTTGCAAGTCCTGCTTTTACTGCATATTCTACAACTCTTTCATTTAATACTGGTAGAGTACCTGGCATAGCCATACATATTGGACAACAATGTGTGTTTGGCTCACCACCAAATTCTGTTGGACAAGAACAGAATATTTTTGTTTTTGTAGATAATTCTGCGTGAGTTTCTAAACCGATAACTACTTCATAATCTTCTTTTGACATAATATCCTCCTATTTCTTATACTCTGGTTTATATTTTTCTCTAAAATTAATTGCTTTTTCAAATGTATATGCTGCATTTAATATTTTTTCTTCTTCAAAATAATTTCCAATTAATTGCATACCTATTGGCATTCCTTCACTATCTACACCACAAGGAATTGATATTCCAGGAAGACCTGCTATATTTACAGATACTGTACAAATATCTGCTAAATACATTTCTAATGGATTTGTAGAACGTGCATTTAAGTCAAAAGCAACTGTTGGTGATGTTGGTGTAAGTATAATATCATATTTTTCAAATGCTTTTGCAAATTCTTTTTTTACTAATGTTCTTACTTGTTGTGCTTTTTTATAATAAGCATCATAATAACCAGAACTTAATACATAAGTTCCTAATATTATTCTTCTTTTTACTTCAGCACCAAAGCCTTCGCTTCTTGAATTTCTATATATATCTTTTAAGTTTGAGTAATTTTTTGTTCTATAACCATATCTTATTCCATCAAATCTACCTAAATTTGAACTTGCCTCAGCACAAGCAATTATATAATATGTTGCTAATGCATATTCTGCAATATCTAATGAAAATTCTTCTACTACTGCTCCTAGTTCTTCATATTTCTTAATAGATTTTTCTAATTCTTGTTTTACTTCTGCATTTATACCTTCTCCAAAATATTCTTTTGGAATACCTATTTTTACCCCTTTTACATCATTTTTTAAACATTTTGTATAATCTTTTTTCTCTGTTTTTATTGATGTTGTATCTTTTTCATCATGTCCTGCAATTATATTTAATAATATAGCTGAATCTTCAACATCTTTTGTAATAGGTCCTATTTGGTCTAATGATGAAGCAAATGCTACTAAACCATATCTTGAAACTAGTCCATAAGTTGGTTTTAATCCTACTACACCGCAAAATGCTGATGGTTGACGAATTGATCCACCTGTATCTGATCCTAATGCCCAAGGTACCATATTTGCTGCAACTGCTGCTGCGCTACCACCACTTGAGCCTCCAGGTACTTTATTTAGATTCCATGGATTTTTTGTTTTCTTGAAATATGAATATTCTGTTGATGCTCCCATAGCAAATTCGTCCATATTTAATTTTCCTAAATTAATTAGGTTTTCGTTATTTACTTTTTCTACAACTGTTGCATCATAAGGTGATACAAAGTTTTCTAACATTTTTGAACTACATGTTGTTTTTACACCTTTTGTACACATATTATCTTTTATTCCTATTGGAATTCCTGCTAATTCATTTTGTATTTTTTCAGTTTCTTTATCTTCTTCTATTGTTTTTGCTTTTTCTAATGCTTCGTCAGTTAATGTTGTAACAAAAGCTTGTACATCTTTTTCTTTTTCATTTATTCTATCTATATAAGCTTTTGTTATTTCTGTAACTGTAAGTTCTTTATTTTTTAATTTTTCCTGCAATTCATGAACTGTTAAATCTATAATTTCCATCTACTTTTCCCCTTTCTATTGTATTACTTTTGGTACTTTAAACATATTTTGGTCTTTACTTACTGCATTCGCAAGTAAAGCTTCATTATCTTCAAAAACCTTTACTTCATCTTTTCTAAAAACATTTTTAGCCTCATTTGCCCCTATTGTAATATCTAAATTATCTACAGGTGCATTATTTACTATATTAGCAAAATTCAAAATATCTTGTAAGTTTAATAAGTAATTATCAATTTCACTTTCTTCTAAATTTAATTGTGCTAAATTTGCTATATGCAAAATTTCTTCTCTACTTACTTCCATTATTAATCAACTCCTTTTATATATATTAGTTGGAAAATAATTGTTATTTGGCTAGGCAAAATTTA
>CANQOW010000037.1 GCA_947625545.1 uncultured Clostridia bacterium | reverse complement strand
AATTTTTGCAAAATTTAGAATAATTTTTTTTAATATTCTAAAAAACACTTGACATGTTTGAAGATTAAATATAAAATATAATAGTAAGTTAAGATATATTCTAAAATATATATATTATCGAACATTGAAAATTTAATAGAAGAGAGGTAGATATTATGCAAGTATTAATTATTATCGCCACTGTTCTAATTTCAGCAGTAATTTTTATTCCAATAGGTGTAATTATTAGAAAAAAAATTGCTGAGTCTAAAATTGCTAGTGCAGAAACGGAAGCTAAAAGACTAACAGAAAATGCTAGAAAAGAAGCTGAAAACATAAAAAAAGAAGAAATATTTAAAGCAAAAGAAGAAATTATGAAATCGAGAAATGAATTAGACAAAGAAATTAGAGAAAGAAGAGGCGAAATTCAATTACAAGAAAAAAGAATTGTACAAAAAGAAGAAAATTTAGAAAGACGTTCTGAAAGTTTTGAAAAAAGAGAAAAAGAAGTTGAAAACAAACTACTAGACATTGAAGAAAGAAAAAAAGAAGTACAAGACCTATTTAATAGGGAAATGGCAGAATTACAAAGAATTTCAGGCTTATCTGTTGAAGAAGCAAAAACTTTATTATTAAGTGAAGTGGAAAAACAGATAACAAACGAAAAAGCACACATAATAAAAGACCTAGAAATGAAAGCAAAAGAAGATGCTAATAAAAATGCAAAAGAAATTCTAAGTTATGCTATTCAAAAATGCGCAGCAGACCATACATCTGAAACTACTGTTTCAATAGTATCATTACCAAATGATGATATGAAAGGTAGAATAATAGGTAGAGAAGGACGTAATATTAAAGCAATAGAAACATTAACTGGAATTGATTTAATAATAGACGATACTCCAGAAGCAGTTATAATTTCAGGTTTTGACCCATTAAGAAGAGAAGTAGCAAAAATTACACTGGAAAAACTTATAGAAGATGGAAGAATACACCCTGCAAAAATCGAAGAAATGGTTGAAAAGGCAAAAGAGGAAGTTGCATCAATAATAAAATCTGAAGGTGAAAGAGCAACACTTGAAACAGGAGTTATAGGTTTAAATCCAGAACTTATAAAATTAATTGGAAAATTAAAATATAGAACAAGTTATGGACAAAACGTATTAAATCACTCAATAGAAGTATCAAACCTAGCAAGAATTATGGCTGAAGAATTAGGATTAGATTCTAAAAGAGCTAGAAGAGCAGGTTTATTACACGATATAGGAAAAGCACTTGATCATGATATGGAAGGAACGCACGTTGAAATTGGTGTTGATATATTAAAGAAATACAAAGAAAACGAATTAGTTATAAATGCAGTAGAAGCACACCATGGAGACGTTGAACCAAAAACATTAGAAGCAGTATTAGTACAAGCAGCAGATGCAATTTCAGCATCAAGACCTGGAGCAAGACGTGAAACATTAGAAGCATACATTAAGAGATTAGAAAAATTAGAAGAAATTGCAAATTCTTTTGAAGGTGTAGATAAATCTTATGCTATACAAGCAGGTAGAGAAGTAAGAATTATTGTAAAACCTGAAAAAGTTACTGAAGCAGAAATGACAATTATGGCAAGAGATATTGCAAAACGAGTTGAAAATGAAATGGATTATCCAGGACAAATAAAAGTAAATGTAATAAGAGAATCAAGAGCAATAGAATATGCAAAATAATAAAAAAAGTTTTAGTCATTATATGACTAGAACTTTTTTTATATAATAGGAAAAATCGCAGATTTTTCTGTATACAAAAAGGTTAATTTTCTTATATTATATTAAGTATAATTTTTTCTTGATTTACTTTTAAATATATAGTAAAATATATTAAAAGTAAAAACATAAGTGAAGAGAGGTTTTTTTATGAAGATATTAGCAGTTGGAGATATTATTGGAGAAGTAGGTTTAAAAAAATTAAAAGAAATTTTACCAAAAATAAAAGAAGAAAAACATATAGATTTTGTTATTGTAAATGGTGAAAACGTTGCAGGAGGAATGGGAATTACAGAAAAAGATTTTAATTCTATAATAGAAGCAGGGGCTAATGTAGTTACTTTGGGAAATCATACCTGGGCAAAAAAAGATGTTTTTAAATTTATTAATAATGAAAAATTATTAAGACCTGCAAATTACCCAAAAGGAGTTTTAGGTAATGGTTATGGAATTTATAAATGTAAAGATAAAAAAATTGCAGTTGTTAATTTAATTGGAAGAACAAATATAAATATTTTAACAGAAAATCCATTTTTAGAAATGGATAATATAATAAATAAAATTAAAAATTCTGTTGATTATATTGTTTTAGATTTTCATGCAGAGGCTACTGCTGAAAAAATGGCTATGGCATATTATTTAGATGGTAGAGTAAATATTGTTTTTGGAACGCATACCCATGTTCAAACTGCAGATGAAAGAATATTACCAAATGGAACAGCGTATATTACAGATATTGGAATGACAGGACCTAAAAATTCTATAATTGGTATGGAAATTCAAGCATCATTAAAAAGATTTCTTACAACACTTCCAGAGAAATATAAATTAGCAGAAGGTGAAGCAATATTTAATGGGTGTATTTTTGACATTAATGAAGATAAAGGTCATATAGAAAATATTATTAGAATTAAATATTAAAAAATGTTGAAAAATGTAATATTTTGAAGATAAGTTTTTCCTAAAATTTCCAAAAAATACTAGACTTTTTTTAGAAAATGTATTATAAATATAATTGTTAATAATTGAAACAAAAAAATAAATTTTAGGAGGAAAAACAATGGAAATTTTAAAAATCTCATCAAAATCAAATCCAAATTCAGTTGCAGGAGCAATAGCAGGTTTGGTAAAAGAATCAAATAAGGCAGAAATGCAAGCAATAGGAGCAGGAGCATTAAATCAAGCCATTAAGGCAGTAGCAATAGCAAGGGGGTTTGTTGCACCATCAGGAGTAGATTTAGTTTGTGTACCTGCTTTCGCAGAAGTTGAAGTCGAAGGAGAAGATAGAACAGGAATTAGAATTCTTGTAGAATCTAGAAATTAATAGAAAAATTTAGTTTTAAAAGAACTTATATAAGTTCTTAAAAGAAAAGTAAAAATTAAGAGCCTTTAAGGTTCTTAATTTTTTTTCTAAAAAAGTATAAAATATGTTAACTTTGGTATAAAATATATTGAAAAAAAAGTAAAATTAATGTATAGTATATATATGTATTTGAAATGAGAAAGGAGAAATAATCCAATAATTTAAAATTGGATTATATGTAAAAAATTTGAGAAATAACATATTAAAATATATATTTGTAGTAATAGTAATAGGCATATTAGGTTTGGCTATATATTATTTTTATAGTAATCAAAATAAAGAAGAAGAAAATGTAATAGAAGACACACAAGAAGTATCTACAACAGTATTAACAGATGTAAGACTAGCTATTATAGACTTTGATTCAATTAATCCAATATTAAGTAAAAATCAGGATATACAAGATGTTACAAGATTAGTATATGAGCCATTATTAAAGGTTGAAAAAGATTATAGTTTAAGTTTATGTTTAGCAAAAGAATGGACAAAAGTAGATGCAACAACATATTTAATAACATTAAAACAGGGAATTAAATGGCATAATGGATTTGATTTTACAGCACAAGATGTAAAATTTACAATCGATCAATTAAAAAGTGGGAATTTTTCTTCAATTTATACAGCAAATGTAGATAATATAATTAATTTAGATATTGTAGATAATTATACAATTAGATTAGAATTAGATAGAGAAGTGCCATTTTTTGAATATAATTTAACTTTCCCAATAATGTCTAATGATTATTATTTAGAAGAAGATTTTGCAGGGTCAAGTAAAAATAATAATCCAATAGGAACAGGTAAATATAAGATTTCTGCTGTGGAAGATTCAGTTATTACTTTAAGAAAAAATAATGATTGGTGGAATAAAGAAAATGAAGATGTAAAAATTGATGAAATAACATTGAAAAAATATAACTCTATGGGAGAAGCATATAATGCTTTTAAATTAGGAAATATAGATATATTAACTACTCAAACTTTAAATATAGAAGATTATATAGGTACAGTTGGATATAAAACACAAGATTTTAAAGGTAGAAATTATGATTATTTAGCATTAAATTGTAATAATGCAATATTATCTGATGCGAATGTTAGAAATGCAATTTCTTATGCTATTGATAAATATAATATTGTTTCAGAAGTATATAATAATAGATTCTTTGTATCAGATTTTCCATTAGATTATGGTTCATATTTATATAATGTTGAAAAGGTAGATACAGGGTATAATCAAGAAAAATCTAAAGAATTATTAACAAATGCTGGCTGGCAGTTTAATAATAATTTATGGTCAAAAAGAATAGATAATAAGACTTATACTACAAAATTAAATTTAATTGTTCAATCTGGCAATGATAATAGAATAAGAATTGCAGAAAATATTAAACGTCAATTAGAACAAATTGGAATAATAATAAATATAGTTAAAGTATCAGATTCACAATATAATAAATATTTAGAAAACAAAAATTATGATATGATTTTAACTGGAATAGTAAGAGGATATAGTCCAAATTTGGCTAAATATTTTGGAGATGGAAATTTAGCAAATTTTAAAAACGAAGAAGTAAGTAGCATTATGAATGATATACCAAATATTACTGATAATAAAAAATTAAAAGAAAGATACGATAGATTAATTGAAATATATGATACAGAACAACCATATATAAGTTTATATTTTAATAAAAATACTATAATATATACACCAAATTTAATGGGAAATATTGAGGCAAATATTTATAATATTTATTATAATATTGGAAGTTGGTATAGAGAATATTAATATAAAAAATATATTTGTTAGTTAAAAAAATGGTAAAATTTGAATTATGTTAATAAATGTGGTATAATTAAGGTATAGAATTTTAAAAAAAGAAAGGAGTGTTTTGGTATGTTATATACTAAAACAACAAAAAGACAGCGGATAAAGACAGTTATACTTTTCATAATCTCAGTTTTTACTTTAACGGTTATTACATTAATGAGTAGAGAACTAGTTGTAGAATCTTCTAATGAAAAAATTGTAACATCTGTTCAAAAAGAAAATAAAGAACCTATATATGGCAGATGTGACATTTCAGAAGAAGACATAAGGGAGACTCTAGAATGGTATGAGAAACAGAAAGCTAAAGAGACAATGGAGAAAAAAGTATCAGAGACAGAAAAAGAAGACAATGAAGAAAATGATATTAATGACGTTATTGAAGCAAGTGAGTTTGGTATTTCTCAAAGTGATTTTGAGTTACTTTGTAAACTTACATTTGCAGAAGCAAGTGCACCAAGAGAAAACTCAAATGAACTTAAGTCCATTGCTGCTACGGTTCTTAATCGAGTAGAAGATGAGAAATTTCCTAATTCTATTCCAGATGTAATTTTTGCTGAAAATCAATTTTCAACAGTTTCAAATGGAAACATTTATTGGTTTCCAGTAGAAGAACAGAAAGAAGTATTGGATTTTTCTCAAGTAAATGCCGAAACTATTGATGCTGTTAAATCAGCATTAGATGGTGAAGACCCAACAAAAGTTATGGTTACAAATGGTTCAACTTTTTTCTATTCTGATAAATACATATCTGATTATGAAAGAAGTTTAAGACAAGACATCAAAGAAAAAATAAAATTTGAAAACACTGTCTTTTACAGATAATATTTTAACTTTCTTTTTCCTGTAGGAATTATTTTCTTACAGGATTTTTTTTAAAAAAAATAGAGAGTATCCATTTTAATTTTTAGGATACCCTCTATAATATAATAAGATTAATTTACATTATCTTATTTTTTCTTTGTTTCATCTGTCATTATTTCTTTTATTGCTCCAAGACTACCTAAAGCACTTGTTGCTTCAAAAGGAATAAATACTTTATTTGCATCACCATTTGCAACTTCTTTTAATGCTTCTAAAGATTTTAATTGAATTAATTTATCATCTGGGTTAGCATTTTGTATTGCTTTATATACTAATTCAATTTCTTTTGCTTTAGCTTCTGCAACTTTCTTAATAGCCTCTGCTTCACCGGCTGCTCTTCTTATTTTTGCTTCTTGGTCTGCTTCTGCTTGTAATATTGCTGCTTCTTTTTGACCTTCTGCAATAGTTATAGCAGATTGTCTTTCACCTTCTGCATTTAAAATTAATGCTCTTTTATTTCTCTCAGCATTCATTTGTTTTTCCATTGCATCACGAATATCTGCTGGAGGAGTGATGTCTTTAATTTCAACTCTATCTACTTTACAACCCCATTGGTCTGTTGCTTCGTCTAAGATAGTTCTTAATTTATTGTTAATCATATCTCTTGAACTAAATGTTTCGTCTAGGTCCATTTTACCAACAATATCACGAATTGTTGTAATTGCAAGATATTCAATACCTTTTTTCAAAGATTGAATTTCATATACTGCTTTTGCTGGATCTGTAACTTTATAGAATACAACTGTATCGATTGTGATTGTAACATTATCTTTTGTTATAACTCCTTGAGGTGGAATATCCATTGTTTGTTGTTTTAAACTAACGATTGAACGAACATGATCGAAAAATGGAATTATAATTGTTAAACCTGCATCTGCTATTTTATGAAATTTACCAAGTCTTTCAATTACATATACCTCAGCTTGTTTTACGACTTTAATTGTTTTAAATGCTATAATTAATATTATTATAAGTAAAATAATTAAAAATACTAACATATTAAAACCTCCTTATTTAAATATATTTATTATAAAGGAAACTATATAAAATTTCCATAATAACGAGTTTAATTTTGTGGTGCTAAAACTTTTTCTTGTACTACTACTTTTACACCTATAATTTCTTTTATTTCAATTTGTGCATCTTTTTTTATAATAGACTTATCTTCTGAAATTGCAGACCAAGTTTCTGTTCCAACTTTTACTAAGCCTGTTCCTAACATTGGGTTTATTTCTTCTGTTACTATTCCAACTTTACCAATTATTGAATAAGCATTTGTTTTAACTTTTTTATCATTTTTTGTAATGAATTTATCAACAAAAGGTTTTGTAAGGAAAATTAATAAACAAGATGAAACTACAAAAACAGCAGTTTGAATAATTATATTATCTGTTAAAAAACTTACTATCATTGCTAAAAGTGAACCAATTCCAAGCCAAAAAATAAGAAAACCTGTTGTTATTATTTCACCTATAAAGAAAATTCCTGCTGCAATTAACCAAAATTGCCACATAAAAACCTCCATTCGAGCAGTTTATTGCTCTATTAACATATCTATTATTATTATACTATAAAAATTAAGAAAAATAAATAGAAAAATGAAATTTTTGTACATATTAATAAAAAAAAGTAAAATAATAAAAATGGTGATAAATATGAAAATATCTTGTTTAAAGGGAAAAAATGATGAAAATAGTTTTAAAATTTTAAAAAACTTTGGTGCAGATATTTATGAAATTGAAGATTATGATAAAACAGACGAGGTTTTGAAAAAGTTGGTAAATCAAGATTATAAGACTATTTGGATAACAAATGAGTTAGCAGGTTTTTCTGAAGATATAATAAAAAAATATTCAAAAAATGATGGTATAAATATAATTATTGCTCCTATAAAAGATTAAATATTACAATTAATTTATAATAGCCAAATGCAGTAGTTTAATATATATTTTTCGAAAGAAAAGTTCGTTAAGCCTGCTGCTTACGGATTACCCTAAAACCTGACGAATTTTCTTGAGAAAAATACTATATTCAACTACTGCCGATTTGGCGAAACTTGAGTATAATTTGTAAATTACAATACTAAATGTTACAAAAATGTTACAGAAATATTAAAATTTAATTACATTTTAAAAAAGGTATTGACATTTTTTATAAAAAGTAGGATACTATAAAAAAACAAATACTAAGGAGAATTTTTAGGAGGTTTTAAAATGGCAGGAGCTATGGTAAACAAAATATTTAATTTATTTGGAATGGATACAGAACCAGAGGATGAAGAACTTGAAAATGATGAAGTAGAATTAGAAGAAAACGAAGAAGAAGAAATCGAAGAAAGAAACTTTTTTGGAAGAAAAAACAAAAGTAAAGTTGTAAATATGCCACAAACACAACAAATAAAAATGGTTATATCACAACCAACAACTTTTGAGCAATCTGAAGAAATATGCAATTATTTAAAAGACAGAAAATCTGTTATAGTTAACTTAGAATATGTTAATAAAGATGCAGCTAGAAGAATAGTAGATTTCATTAGTGGTGCTGTACATGCACTTGATGGACATATACAAAAAATATCTAATTCAATATTTTTAATTGCACCAACAAATTATGAAATTTCAAATGAAATGGCAAGAGAAGAAATTAAAAACAAATTATCTGTTTCTTGGTTAAAATAAGTTTATACGAAAGATAATAAAATTCTTTCTTTAAATATAAATACAAAAGAAAATTATATATTTTACAAAAGAGAAGAGGGGTAGGCTAATAATCCTGCCCCTTATAAAGTATAGAATATAAATAAATTGGAGGATATTATGATTACACCATTAGATATAGAAAATAAAAAATTCTCAAGACAAATGGTTAATGGATATAGTGTAGATGAAATTGATGATTTTCTTGACCAATTAACAGTAGATTATGAGAGATTATACAAAGAAAATATAGAATCAAAAAATAAAATTGAAGACTTAAATAAAAGTTTAGAACAATATAAAACTATGGAGAGCACATTACAAGGAACTTTACTTATGGCACAAAATACAGCAGAAGAAGTAAAAAGTGTTGCTAAAAAACAAGCAGAACAAATTATTAATGAAGCTCAAACAACTGCAAAAGAAGCAATTGGTTCTATAGATAATGAAATAGCATTAAAAAGGAAAGAATTAGAAGATGTTCAAAAACAATTTGATATTTATAAAGCAAAAATGGAGTCTTTATTAATATCACAATTAGAACTTTTAAAAGATATTAATAAAGAATAAATTTTATTAGTATTATAAAAACAATTAAAAATATTAAAAAAAGAATAAAAAATAGAAAATGAACAAACTTAAAATAAAATTACGAGTTTGCTCATTTTTTTTCATTTCTATTGTAAAAAACAAAAAAATAATGTATAATTATGAAAGTTATATTACAGAAATATTAAATATATATTACATTTTTGTTAATACTATTGACTTATTCAAAATATTGAATAAAATATAATTATATTAGAGGTTTTTTAATGAGAATAATAAGTGGAACAGCAAGAGGAACAAAACTATATACTTTAGAAGGGTTAACAACAAGACCAACACTAGATAGAGTAAAAGAACCATTATTTAGTATAATTCAAAACTATATTAATAGTGAATGTTGTGTTTTAGATTTATTTGCAGGAAGTGGAGCATTAGGACTAGAAGCATTAAGTAGAGGTGCTTTAAAAGCATATTTTTGTGATAAATCTTACGAAGCAGTTGATATTATTAGAAAAAACATTGAAAAAACACATTTACAAGAAAAATCTATAATAATAAATAAAGACTATAAAAAGTGTCTTGAATTATTACAAAATCAGCAATTTGATATAATATTTATAGACCCACCTTATAAATTTGATATTGCAGTTAAAGCAGTAGAAAAAATATTAGAATTAAATATATTAGCAGATAATGGAATTATAGTTTTAGAAACAGATGAAGAAAAAAGAGAATTAGAAGAATTAAAAAATGTAAATATAATTGTAAAAGATTTAAGAACGTATGGAAGAGTTAGTCTTTTGTTTTTAAGTCGAAAGGAGTAATTAAAATGGAAATTTTCACTTTGTTAGAAACGTTGGAGGAAGCATTAGAAAGAGGGAAGAACATACCTTTTTCAAATAAAGCAGTTGTTGATAAAGAAGAAATTCTAGACATCATTAAAGAAATAAGATTAAAACTTCCAGATGAATTAAAACAAGCAAAATGGATAAAAGAGGAAAGAAAT
>CANQOW010000036.1 GCA_947625545.1 uncultured Clostridia bacterium | reverse complement strand
CCGGAATGGGAAGATAAAAAATTTCAAAGCTTATTAACATCAACTATATGGACTAGTAATGCAAAAGAAATAAAAGAAATATTAAGAATGCCAGAATGGGAAGATAAAAAATTTCAAAGCTTATTAACATCAAGTATATGGCACAGTAATGCAAAAGACATAAAAGGAATACTAGAAATGCCAGAATGGGAAGATAAAAAATTTCAAAGTATATTAACATCAAATATATGGACCAGTAATGCAAAAGACATAAAAGAAATATTAGAAATGCCGGAATGGGAAGATAAAAAATTCCAAAGCTTATTAACATCAAATATATGGACCAGTAATGCAAAAGACATAAAAGAAATATTAGAAATGCCAGAATGGGAAGATAAAAAATTCCAAAGCTTATTAACATCAACTATATGGAGATGTAATGCAAAAGACATAAAAGAAATATTAAAAATGCCAGAATGGGAAGAAGAAAAATTTCAAGGCTTATTAACATCAAATATATGGACCAGTAATGCAAAAGAAATAAAAGAAATACTAGAAATGCCAGAATGGGAAGAAGAAAAATTTCAAAGCTTATTAACATCAACTATATGGCAAAGAAATGCAAAAGACATAAAAGAAATACTAGAAATGCCGGAATGGAAAGATAAAAAATTTCAAAACTTATTAACATCAACTATATGGACCAGTAATGCAAAAGACATAAAAGAAATATTAGAAATGCCGGAATGGGAAGATAAAAAATTCCAAAGCTTATTAACATCAAATATATGGACCAGTAATGCAAAAGAAATAAAAGAAATATTAGAAATGCCAGAATGGAAAGATAAAAAATTCCAAAGCTTGTTAACATCAAGTATATGGCACAGTAATGCCAAAAGTGTTAAAAGTAAAATACATTTAGATTATTGGAAAGATAATAGATATAGACATTTATTAACACCAACAATTTTTTCAATTAGTACAAAAAACATTAATGAAGGAATAAAACTATTTGAAGAATATAATATAAGTGAATATATAACAACTAATAGTTTAAGAAGAAATCAAAGAGAGCAAAGAAAATTAATTGAATATATGATGACAAATAATATTAACTTAATAGTAGAAGAAGATGGAGAAGAAAAATTAAATCCAATTTTAAATACAAGCACTACTAAATTAAAAGAAAAATACGGAATCGATATCAAAAAAATTCAAAATAAAGAAGATTTTGAAAGATAAATTAAAAAAGGAGAGAAAGAAGTATGTTTTTTAATGCTGATAGAAGATTAATATATATTATATTAGCAATATTTATTTTAATAGGAATATTTAACTTAGGAACAAATAACATATTAAACCTAGTATTAACATTACCGGGAGTAATAATAGCAATAACATTTCACGAGTATGCACATGCCTATGCTGCAGAAAAACTAGGAGACGATACACCAAGAAATCAAGGAAGACTTACTTTAAACCCATTATGCCATATAGACCCAATAGGATTTATATTATTAATATTTGCAAACTTTGGTTGGGGAAAACCAGTACAAATAAACCCTAGAAATTTTAATAGAAATATATCAATGAGCAAAGGATAAGCAATAGTATCTATTGCAGGACCTGCAATGAATTTTATATTAGCAATAATATTTACAATAATATACTTTGCAATAGGTAAATTTGCAGGAAGTGCATTTGCAACAAGTGAATTAGGATATTGTATACTTATTGCCGTACAATATACAGCCATATTAAATATTGGATTAGGCGTATTTAATTTATTGCCATTGCCACCATTAGATGGCTCAAAAATATTTAAAAACTTTATGTCATATAATGCAAGACAATGGTTAGAAGAACATGAAATGATATTTTACTATATATTTTTAGCAATATGGATAACAGGATTGGCAGGAACAATAATTTCACCAGTTATTAACTGGATATATTCTGGAATATTTAATGGAATTGCATTATTATTTTCTTTATTTTAAAATGAAAAGAAAGGTAAAATTAAAATGAAAGACATATATGTACTAGGAATAGAATCAAGTTGCGACGAAACATCAGTATCAGTAGTAAAAAATGGAAGAGAAGTACTATCAAATGTAATAAATTCACAAATAAAAATACATAAACAATTTGGAGGAGTAGTACCAGAAATAGCATCAAGAAACCATGTAGATGTAATATCACAAGTAACAAACGAAGCATTAAAAGAAGCAAATCTAAAATTTGAAGATATAGATGCAATAGCATGTACAAAAGGTCCGGGACTTGTAGGAGCATTACTTGTAGGAGTATCTTATGCAAAAGCATTAAGTTTTGCATTAAATAAACCATTAGTTGGAGTAAACCATATAGAAGGTCATATTGCAGCAAACTATATTACACATAAAGAACTTAAGCCACAATTTCTATGTATGATAATTTCAGGTGGACATACACATCTTGTAAATATAAAAGATTACACAGAATTTGAAATTTTAGGAAAAACTCGTGATGATGCAATAGGAGAGGCATTTGATAAAGTAGCAAGAGTAATAGGCTTAGAATATCCAGGAGGACCAAAAATAGATAAACTAGCCAAAGAGGGAAAAGCAAATATACAACTACCACAAACATATTTTGAAAATTTAGATTTTAGTTTTAGTGGAATAAAAACTGCAATTTTAAATTTGAATCATAAAAACCCTGATATAAATAAAGCAGATTTATGTGCAAGTTTTGAATATACTGCAACAAATATGTTAATAGAAAATACAAAAAAAGCAATAAAAAAGTTAAATATAGATAAAGTTGCATTAGCAGGTGGAGTATCAGCAAATTCATATATAAGAGAGCAATTTTTAAATTTAGAAAAAGAACTAAATGTAAAAGTATATTATCCAGAAATAACACTTTGCACAGATAATGCGGCAATGATAGCATCAGCAGGTTATTATAATTATTTAGTTGGAAATGTATCAGATTTAACATTAAATGCAATACCAAACTTAAAAATTGGAGGTTAAAAATGTCAATTTATGCAATAGGAGATTTACACTTATCATTTAATACTAACAAGCCAATGAATATCTTTGGAGAAAATTGGAATAACTATGAAGAAAAAATAAAAAAAGACTGGCAAGAAAAAGTAACAGATAATGATTTAGTAATTTTACTTGGAGATTTTTCTTGGTCAATGAAATTAGAAGATACATATAAAGATTTTGAATATATAAATAATTTACCGGGCAAAAAAATTTTATTAAAAGGTAATCATGATTATTGGTGGAACACTGTTACTAAAATGAATAAGTATCTAAAAGAAAATGATTTTAAAGATATAGAATTTTTATATAATAATAGTTTTATATTTGATAATTATATAATATGTGGTACAAGAGGCTGGAACATATTAGATAATAATGAAGATAAAAAAGTATATGAAAGAGAATTACAAAGATTAGAATTATCTTTAAATGATGGAGTAAAAAAATATGGTGAAGATAAAGAAATTATAGTATGTATGCATTATCCACCAATTACAAAAGATAATAATGATATTATTAAATTATTAAAAAAATATAATGTTAAAAAATGTATTTATGGGCATTTACATGGAATTGCACATAAAGAAGCGGTAGAAGGTAATGTACTTGGTATAGAATTAAAATTAGTAAGTGCAGATTATATAAATTTTGAATTATATAAAATAAAAAAAGCGACATTTATGTAAAAGTCGCTTTTTATTAATTTACAAATAATTATCTGCAGTTTTCGTTTTTGTTATTATTTTTGTCATTTTTTTGATTATTATTGTTGTTGTTATTGTTGTTTTTATTATTTTTATTTTCCATTGTGAAGCACCTCCAATTCAAATTTGAATAACTATATTATTATCCAAAATAAAAAAAATATACATTGTAAGAAAAATTAATTTTAAAATTTTTGTATAATTTATGGTTATTGATTAATTTTAAATAGCCAAATACAGGAGCTTAATATATATTTTTCGAAAGAAAAGTTCGTTAAGCCTGCTGCTTACGGATTACCCTAAAACCTGACGAATTTTCTTGAGAACAAATATATATTAAACTCCTGCAGAATTTGGCGTAAGAGTTTTTTAAAATAAACCATAAATTGTATAAAAATTTTAACCAAATATTACAAATATTACATTTTTATTACAATTCAATATTTACTTGACTAATATAAATAACAATGATATACTTTATTCGAAAAAAATAAATTTTTTTTGACACCAATGAGGAGGGAAAAATGAAGAAAAATACAAAAAAAGAAATATTTTTAAGAATAAGTTCTAAGAAAATGTTTATGATAATAATATTGTTAATAATAATGTTAAATATAATATTAATTCCTATAAATTCTTTAGCAGCAAGTACATATACTCAAGAGGTAAAAACTGGAATTGAAAACTTTCCAAAAGAATATCAAACATATTTAACAAAATTGCATGAACAACATCCAAATTGGTCATTTGATGCATATTATACAGGGATATCTTGGGAAGAATTATTACAAAATGAAACAAATCATGGCCATAATAGAATTATAAAATCTGCACAAGATTCATGGAAATGCAGTTGTGGAGATATAGCAAGTGGATATGCATGTGCATCAAGTGGAATAATAGCATATTATCTAGATCCAAGAAACTTTTTAGACGACGTAAGTATTTTTCAATTTTTAGAAATATCATACAATGAAAATGTACATAAACTTGCAGGAGTAGAAAAATCATTAAAAAATACTTTCTTAGATAAAACTATAACTTTTGAATTAAATGGAGAACAAAAGACTATGTCTTATGCACAAATAATATTAGATGCAGCGAAAGAAAGTAATATGAGTCCATATAGTATTAGAACAAAAATAATACAAGAAGTAGGTTCAAAAGGAAGTAACTCAGTTAGTGGAACATATCCAGGGTATGAAGGATATTATAATTTCTTTAATTATGGTGCTTATGATGAAGGAAATTCTGCAATAGCAAATGGATTAAAAAAAGCAAGAGAATTAGGATGGAATAATCCATATACAGCAATAGTTGAAGGAGCAAAGTTACTATCAAATTCATATACAAATGCTGGACAAAATACAGCATATTTCTATAAATGGGATGTAGTAGGAAATAGAGTATTAAAAAGTGGAGAAACAGCAAGTTACGGAAAATCATATTTCTTTGGACATCAATATATGACAAATGTACAAGACCCTAAGAGCCAATCAAGTTCACTATTTAATTTATATGCAAGCATAGGAATAATAGAAGAAAACTTAAATTTTGTAATACCAGTATATAACAATATGCCATCAACTGTAACAGGATTACCATCAAATATAGTTGAAAATGATGATACATTAATATACTATGTTACAGACCCAGATGGAATAAATGTTAGAAATGCACCAACAACATCAGGCGAAAAAATATGTGCAATTCCTAAAGATACTAAAGTTATAGTATTAGAAAAAAATTGTGCAGATTCTGATGGATATATATGGTTTAAAATAAAATTAGAAAATGGTACAGAAGGATATGTTGCTAGTAACTATATAGCATATTATAGTGGAAAAGATTATGATGCACTAGAGCCGAACGAACCAGTAAATCCAACTCCTACAGAACCAACAGAGCCAACTAAAAAAGCAGAAATTAATGAAGAAAAATCTGAAATTAATACAATACCAGAAACAGATGGAAAAACAATAGCAGAAGAATTAAAAATAGAAGATTATACAGTAACAGATGCACAAGGAAATAAAATAGAAAATGATGATCAAGTTGGAACAGGATATAAAATAATAGATAATAAAACTGAAAAAGAATATACTGTAATAAAAAAAGGCGATGTTAATGGAGATGCAGAAATTAATTCAGGAGATTTATTGGTTACAAGAAAGTATTTATTAAAAGATAAAGAAATAAATGATAACAATTATTTACAAGCACTTGATATGAATAATGATGGCGAAATTAATTCAGGTGATTTGCTAAAAATAAGAAAGTATCTTTTAAGAGATACTCAAATAACAATATAAAAATGAAAGGAGTTTTTAAATGAAAAATTTAAAAAAAGTTTTAATTTTTACAATATTAATTTTTGCAATCATAACATTATACTCTGTAGTAAATGCTGCAACATATGGTTTTAATGCTTCTCCAAAAGAAATTGAAGTTGGAGATACAGTAACAGTAGATGTATCAGTAACGGCAGGAGATTGGGTATTAAGTTTAAGTGGAGCTATAAATGAATCATGGGGAAGTAATAATGGAGAGTTAACAGGAAATCAAACACAAAATAAAAGATATACATTTACTCCAGATACAGCAGGAACATATACAATTACATTAAGTGGTACAATAACAGATTATGATACAGAAGAAACAACAAAAGTAAATCAAACTGAAACAATTGTTGTAAAAGAAAAACCACCAGTAACTGATCAAGATCAAGATCAAGATCAGCCAACTAATCCAGAACCTGAACAACCTACTGAGCCAGAAGTTACAATTACAGATATGAATGTTACTATGTATACAACATCAAACTTAAATGTAAGGGCAAGTTATAGTACACAATCAGAAAGAATAGGTTATTTAAACAAAGACGATTCAGTAACTGTAATAGGTAAAAGTTCAAATGGTTGGTATAAAGTTAGATTGTCAAATGGAATAGAAGGATTTGTTTCAGGAGAATACTTAACAACTGAAAAACCCAATACTAATAAATCATCAACAGCAACATTAGCAAATTTAACAGTAACACCAGGAAGTTTAAATGAAACATTTTCAAGAGAAAAATTAAGTTATACTATGACAGTTGAATCAGATGTTGAAAGTATAAATGTTAATGCTATACCAACAGACAGCAAAGCAAAAGTAACAGTTACAGGAAATACAGGTTTAATAGCAGGAACAGGAAATGAAATAAAAATAAAAGTATTAGCAGAAGATGAAATTTCAACTAAAACATATACAATAAAAGTTACAAAACTTGCAACAGAAGAAGAAAATCCAAACATAATTGATGAACCAACAGAAGCTGTTTTAGGATTAAGTTCATTAAGTATAGAAGGCTTAAAACTTACTCCAAATTTTAGTACAAATATATATGAATATAAAGCAACATTAACAGATAAAACAATAGAAAAATTAAAAATAAATGCAACATCATCACTTGAAGATGCAAAAATTGAAATAATAGGTGCAGATAACATAAAAGATGGGGAAAATGTAATAACAATAATAGTAACATCAGCAGATGGTGAAGAGACAGTTACATATCAAATAATAGTAAATAAAACAGAAGAAACAGTAGCAAAATTAAACACAACACAAAATAATAATTCTAATCAGGGAATAATAATAGCATTAATAGTATTTATAGTAATTTTAGTAGCAATATTAGTATATATAATAATAAAGAAAAAACAAAATTCAAAACCAGTTAGAATATATGAAGATGGTGATTATAATGAAGATGACGAAGGATATGATGATTATAATTCAACACAAAATAATATAGAAGAGTCTAATAATCATCAAAATGAAACATATGAAGATGAAAATTATGAAGATGACGATGAAGACGACGATTGGGGAGCACCAAAAAAGAAAGTTTTTGGAAAATTTAGAAAAAATGGAAGACATTTTTAAAAAAATATAAAAAAACTATTGAAAAAAAATTTTTTATATGGTATAAATTATTTTAGATGATTAATACTAATAATAAAAAATGTAATTATAGAAGGAGATTCATATGAAAAAATTAAAAGTAAAATATTTAAGCATAATTGTATTAACTATTATAATATCACTATTTGCAACAAATGTTTTTGCAAGTGATTTATTAGATGTAACTGCAAATGGTGTAGGTCAAACAAGCGGTGGTAATACAGGTTCTACAACTCCTACAACTCCAACAGAAATTCCACAAGTTCAACAACCTACATTTACAACTGTAAATCAAACAGTATATGCAACAGCAAATGTTAATATAAAGCAAAGTTATAGTAGCACATCTACAAATATTGGACAATTAGCAAAAGACCAAAGTATTAAAAGAGTTGGTGTATCTAGTGAAAGTGGATGGTCAAGAGTAGAAATGTCTAATGGAACAATAGGATATATAGAAAGTCAATATTTAACAACAACATCACCAACACCTACAACTGTTGCTCCAACAAATACAAATTCAAGTTCTTATAATTCAAGTAATACTGCAACAAATAATGTACCACAAACTGGTTTAGAAGATAATACAGGTATGTTTGTAATACTAGGAATTTGTGTAATATCTGCAATTTATGCATACAAAAAAATTAGAGATTATAATATTTAAATTTATATATAATTTTAAAGAAAGAACAACTTTAATTAGGTTGTTCTTTCTTTTGCTTTAACTACAATTCTTCGAGTTTTTTCAATATTATTGCAAGTTATTAAAGTAATTTCTCTATTGCCATTTGTATCTTGATTTGTACATTCTAAATCATCATAATTAATTTCAAATTTATCATATACATAATAATCTATCTTTTTACCATTTAAATCATATATGGTTATAATATTTCCAAAATTTAAAGTATTAATTTGACTAAAAAATTTATAGTTATTATAATTATGAGCAACAATACATAAATTACCAATTTCATTAGGATTTGGACCAAAAAACTTACAAGGTGAAATATTTAAGTTTTCATCTGTACATTCAGAAATTATAGGATAGCTTATACCAATAGATTTTATTTCAACTATACCAATTACATAATTGTTAATATCTAAATTTGTAGAATAATCTTGTTTTGTCGAGTATAAAGTTTTAATTTCAAAATTATTATAAAGTTGTTTGGATAATTTTTCTTTTTTATTTAAATTATAGTTCAAAATAATAAAATATACTAAAAAGAATGCAGATAAAATATTACTAAATAAAAAAATAATTTTAAATAAAAAAGATTTATGCTTTTTTTCTTGAGAAATAGTAGTAGTATTTATAATATTTTCGTTATTTTGATTAAAATCATTAGAAAAAATAATTTGATTCAATAATTTCAACCTCCGTTTTATTTATTTTTTACAAAAAACATAAAAATATTTATTGATAAATCAAAATATATGTGCTAAAATAAAAAATATAGGAGGAATTATTATGAAAAGTATGGGAAGTTATTTATTAGTATTTTTTATGGCAATGTTCTGGGTTTTTAGAATAATAGTTGCTTTTACTGCAACAATGGGAATGAATTTTCCATTTCAACCAATAGATAGGACATTAGAAATAATATTATTATTTGTAACTTTAATATGTATTATATTAGTTGTAAAAAGAAAACTAGTAGGTGGTTTATTATATCTTCTTGGATATGGTTTATATTTTGGTGTAGATTTATATAATACAGTAGTAGCAGTAATAAATGGTGCAACAATAGAATTTTCACAATATGCAGTAATATTAATGTCATTTATTGGAGTAGTTTTACCAATATGCGTTGTATTTGAATTATTATTAGATAAAAATAGAAAAGCACATCCAGTAGATAAAAAAACAGATTGGTTTTACAAAAATGAACAGTTTGATAGAAAATTGGATGAAAGAGCAGATAAAAATAATTATAGAACATTATAAATAAATAATTTATCTAAGCAAGCAATTATTGAAAATTGCTTGCTTTTGTGTTAAAATAAAAATATATTTTTAATTATATTAAAAAAATGTATATTTAAATTTAATAAAAATAAATAGCGATAAAAAGGAGAAATAAATGTGCAAAAATTAGAAGATTTTAAGTCAGGAAATTATATAAAAGTAAATGATTATAAATCATTTATACCAAGCAAAATAAATACTGAATGGATATGGAATGATAGTGAACTTAATAAATTATTATTTGAAGCAACTTTACAACTTGGAACATTAAACGGTTTTGCTGAGCAAATTCCAAATATAGATATTTATATAAAAATGCATGTAAAGGTAGAAGCAAATAAATCTAGTAGAATTGAAGGAACTAGAACTACAATAGATGAAATAAAGATGCTTATTATGACTTTTTAAGTAGAGTAAGAACAAATAATGATATAATTTCTTGGATAAAATTTTTTTTAGAAGCAACAATAGAAACAGCAAAAACAGCAAGAATAAAATTTGAAAACATAATTAAATTAACCAATGAGATGAACAATAAAATTATGGAATTACCAATAAAACCTGAAAAT
>CANQOW010000035.1 GCA_947625545.1 uncultured Clostridia bacterium | reverse complement strand
GTACATCAAATATCAATAGTGCCAAGAGGAATGGCTGGTGGTTATACTATGTATAGACCAACAGAAGATAAATCATTTATGTCAAAATCTGAAATGGAAGAAAATATAGTATCACTTCTAGGTGGAAGAGTTGCAGAACAATTAATATTAAATGATATATCAACAGGAGCAAGTAACGATATAGAAAGAGCATCAAAAATTGCAAGAGCAATGGTAACAAAATACGGTATGAGTGATAGAATAGGTGCAATAATGTTTGGTTCAGACCAAGAAGAAGTATTTTTAGGAAGAGATTTTGCTCAATCTAAAAATTATTCTGAAGAAACAGCAGCAGTTATAGATATAGAAACTAAAAAGATCATTGATATAGCATATAAGAGAGCAAAAGAAATTTTAACACAAAATATAGATAAATTACATCAAGTAGCACAAATTCTTCTTGAAAAAGAAAAAATTGATGGAGAAGAATTTGATAAAATATTTGAAAATTAACCGCACATTGGAGACGCAAAGAAAGCGCACATTGGGGACGTTAAAAATGTGCAAATTTAAAAGTACAACATTTTGCATATTCTGTATTGTAACAAAATTCCTTGTAAACCTCTTGACAAATACTACTAGTTTAATGTATAATAAATAACGTATATAAAACAAATCCCGCAGAATGTTTTTCAAACACTGGAAGGAGGGGAATAATAATGTCAGAGGTAAAAGTTAATAATGGAAATATAGAAGATGCTTTAAAAAGATTTAAAAGACAATGTGCAAGAAATGGCGTAATGCAAGAAGTAAAAAAGAGAGAACATTATGAAAAACCTAGTGTTAAGAGAAAGAAAAAATCAGAGGCTGCAAGAAAAAGAAAATTTTAATAAATAATAAAAGAGAATTTAGAAAAATCTAAATTCTCTTAAATTTTTTAACAAATTAAATTTAATAGAAATATTTATAAATTACTAAAATTAATCTCTACTAAATAATAATTTAATACTCCATAAACCAGAAATACCTACTAAGGCATATATTATTCTACTAATTGCTGATAAACTACCAAATATTGTATCAACTAAATTAAACTTAAAGAACCCGATTAACCCCCAGTTTATGGCTCCAATAATTACTAAAATAAGAGCAATTGTATCTATTGTTTTCATATTAAAAAAACCTCCATTTCATTTTGGTTTTATAATATTATATTTCAAAATAAAAAAAATATGTATAAAAAAATTTGTTACCAAAATTTAACTTTTTTAATTGTATTATTAGGAGATTTTATTAATTTTCGATTTATAATAATGCTTTATTATAACCAAAACCTGTATATGTTTTTGCAAGTTCAAATTTATTCATATTCATTAATTGTTGTTCTATAATATCTTGAATATCTTCAGCTAAAATTCTTTTTTTATCTAATTCTTCTATATGTTTTACAATTTGCTTAATCTCTGTTTTACTTACTTTTTCATTTGAGTTTACTTCATTATTTGCTTTTTCAATAGCAACCTCTATTTTCTCTCTATTATAATAAACTGCTCTACCATCTCTTTTTATTACTTTCATCTTTTTTCCCCCTTAAAAAATACTAAGATATTAAAAAATCTGTGATAATTATTTATCAATAAAGTAAAAAAATCTGTTGCAAAAGCAACAAAATTAAAAATAATTTTTTAAAAAAAGGGTAACCATTTATATTCTAAGATATGACAAAAAAAATTTTTTTTTGACAAAATTTTTTTAATTAAAAAACCTTGAAATATCAAAAGTTATAAGATATAATATTAACATAAATCTAGCAGTTACTTATAGACAAAATTTAAAAAGTGGTGAATAAAATATGGATTTTAATGAAATTTTAAATAGTATAAATGAAAATTGTGTAAAAATACAAAAAAAAATTTTTAAAAAAGGAGATGTAATTACATATTATATTGAAAAAAGAAAACAAATTTGTATATTAATATCAGGAAAAGCAGATTTAATTAGATATGATAAAAATGGGAATAAAGACATAATAGAAAATTATAATATAAATGATATATTTGGAGAAACTTTTTACCCTGTAAACACTAATAATGAACTATTTGTACAAGCAACTGAAAATTGTGAAGTATTAATATTTCTATATGAAGATATTAAAATGAAATGTAAAAACAACTGTAAATATCACCAAATTTTAATATCAAGTTTATTAGAACTTGTTATAAATAAATCAGTACATCAAAATTCAAGAATTGAAATATTATCAAAAAGAACAATAAGAGAAAAACTATTAAGTTATTTTTCAATATTAGCAACAACAAGTTCTAGTAAAACAGTAGTATTACCATTTTCATTAACAAATTTAGCAGATTATTTAAGCGTAGATAGAAGTGCAATGATGAGAGAAATAAAAAACTTAATAACAGAAGGCTTTATATCAAAAAATAAAAATAAGATAAAAATTTTGTATTAATTTTATAAAATTATTGTATAAACTTTCCAAAATATATTATAATAAAAAGAGCAAAGAAAATGCTAGAAGGGAGAAAAAAGTATGAATCATATACAAGAACAAATAAAGAAAAGTATAACACTTCATATAATAAAAACAGAAAAATTTAAAACAAACCTATTAGCTGTATATTTAACAACACCATTACAAAAAGAAACAGTAACACTAAATGCATTAATACCAGCAGTATTAAAAAGAGGAAGTAAAAATATGAAAACCTCAGAAGAAATAAGTAAAATTTTAGAAGAAATGTATGGTGCAACTTTTGACTGTGGTATAGATAAAATAGGAGATAATCAAGTATTAAAATTTTATTTAGAATCAATAAATAATGAATTTTTACCAACACAAGAAAATTTATTACAAGAAAGTATAAATAAACTATTAGAAATAGTATTTAACCCATTAATAGAAGAAAACAAATTTAAAGAAGAATATGTAAATAGTGAAAAAGAAAATTTAAAACAAATAATAGAAGGAAAAATAGATAATAAGGCACAATATGCATTTACAAGATGTATAGAAGAAATGTATAAAAATGAACCTTATGGACTATATAAATATGGATATGTAGAAGATATAGCAAGCATAGATTCTAAAAAACTATATAATCAATATAATGAACTACTAAAAACATGCAAAATAGACATATTCATTTCAGGCAAAATAGAAGAAAATATATTAAATTTAATAAAAGAAAATGAAAATATACAAAAAATAGAAGAACATGAAGCAAAATATGTTGTAAATAGCATAAAAAAACCTCAACAAAAAGAAATAAACACAGTAGAAGAAAAAATGGAAATATCACAAGGAAAATTAGTAATAGGGTTAGACATAGATGAAGAAACAAAAGAATCAAAATATGTTGCTACAATTTACAATGCAATATTAGGAGGAATACCAACATCAAAAATGTTTCAAAACGTTAGAGAAAAAGCAAGTTTAGCATATACAGCAAGTTCAAGTTATTTAAAACACAAAAACAACATATTCGTAAGATGTGGTATAGAAATATCAAATTACGAAAAAGCATTAGAATTAATAAAACAACAAATTGAAGATATGAAAAAAGGAGAATTTACAGAAGAAGATATAAACAGTGCAAAAACAAATATAATAGCAACAATTAAATCAATTCCAGATGAGCAAGATACAGAAATTTCATATTATTTTGGACAAGAATTATCAGAAATAAAAATGAATTTTGAAGAATATGAAGGAAATATTAACAAAGTAACAAAACAAGATATAATAAACTTTGCAAATAAAGTTAAAATAAATACAATATACTTTTTAAAAGGAAATTAGAGGTTTATGGGTAACCTTTTAAAAACCTAAATAAATTAAAAGGAAATAATAATATGCAAATAATAGAAAATTTAAAAGTTAAAGAAAAGTTATATATTGAAAAATTAGAAAATGGTTTAACTGTAATGATTATTCCAAAGAAAAATATACAAAAAAAATATGTAATATTTGGAACAAATTTTGGTTCAATAGATAATCATTTTATAGACCCAAAAACAAATGAAGAAATAAAAATTCCAGACGGAGTTGCACATTTCTTAGAACATAAAATGTTTGAACAAAAAAGCGGAAAAAACAGTTTAGATACTTTATCTGCATTAGGAGTTGATGCAAACGCATATACAACAAATGACCATACAGCATATTTATTTGAAACAACTGAAAATTTTTATGAGGCATTAGACGAATTAATGGATTATATACAAAATCCATATTTTACAGATGAAAATGTAGAAAAAGAAAAAGGAATAATAGGTCAAGAAATAAAAATGTATGAAGATCACCCAGGGTGGCAAGTATATCTAAATACAATGAAATGTATGTATAAAGAAAATCCAGTAAGAGATGATATAGCAGGTTCAATAGAATCAATATCTCAAATTAATAAAGAAATATTATATACATGTTATAACACATTCTATCATCCATCAAATATGGCATTAGTAGTATGTGGAGATTTTGAACCAGAAGAAATTTTAAAAGAAATAAAATCAAGATTAATAGAAAAAGAAAAACAAGCAGAAATAAAAAGAATATATCCACCAAAAGAAGAAAAAATATTACAAAAAGAAAAAACAGTAAAAATGGAAGTAAATACACCATTATTTATGATAGGATTTAAAGATAATCAACAAGAAAAAGAAAACATTGTAAAAAAACATATTGCAATAGAAATAATTTTAAATATATTATTAGGTCAAAGTTCAGAATTATACAAAAAACTATATGAACAGGGAGATTTAATATCAACACCGGATTTAGATTACGAATTTTCAAAACAATATGCACATATATTAATATCTGGACAATCTAAAAATCCAAAAGAAATAGTTTTGAAAGTTACAGAAAAAATACAAGACCTAAAGAAAAATGGTATAAATGAAGAAGAATTTAATAGAATAAAAAAGAAAATTTATGGCAATTATGTAACAGAATATAACAGTGTTGCAGAAATTTCAAGAATGTTTTTAGCAGATTATTTTAAAGGCATCAATAGTTTCGATTATCTAGAAAATTACAATTTAATTACCTTAGATTATACAACACAAATTTTAAATGAAATATTTACAGAAGAAAATATGGTAGTTTCAATAGTTGAAACAAATTAAAAATACAGGAAGATAATATATAGTTACAATTCACAGTTTAAAATATAATCTCGCCAAATCGGCATGAGTTTAATATAGTATTTTTCTCAAGAAAATTCGTCAGGTTTTAGGGTAATCCGTGAGCAGCAGGCTTAACGAACTTTTCTTTCAAAAAATATATATTAACTCCTGCATTTGGCTATTATAAATTAATCTAATCTGTGAATTGTAACTATATATTTTATCTCCCTGTTTTTTTTCTAAATGTATTAAAAATTTGACTTAATAATTAGTATTTTGTCCATTTTTGTTGTAAAAAAAAATTTAGTAAAGAAAACTGCAAAAAAAGCAGAAAAAATGACGAACGAAAAGTAAAAAAAATTATGACATTTTATTGACTTTACTGTAATAATATGTTAATTTTAAATTAAATAATATCAAAAAAGAAAGTAATAATGTGAAAAAAATACTTTTTCATAAAATATTTGTTAGAACAATTAAATTTGTTCGAATGGAGGGTTTTATGTTAAATGATGATATTTGCAAAAAAAGAGAAGAATTAAACAAAAGTATATTAGATGGAAAAGAATACGAAATAATTTATAAATTGAGTGTAGAACTAGATGAACTAATTGCAAAGTATTATAAAGAAGAAAAAGAAACAGTAATTGTTAATAAATAAATGTAGAAAAATGTTGAAAAATGAAAAATAATAATATATAATATATTATAGAAAAAGTAAAGGAAGGAAAAAACATGGTAAAAAAAATAAGCATATTTTTAATAGCAATAACATTATTATTAACTATAATACCAATAAAATCACATGCATTAAGTATGAAAGATGAAATAATAGATGAAGATAAATATGATCCAGGAACAATAACATCAAGTGATATAGGAAGTATAACTAAAATTGTAAATCCAATATTAGGTGTAATATATTATTTGGGAACTTTTATATCAGTCGGAGCAATTATGTTAATTGGTATAAAATATATGATGGGAAGTTTAGAAGAAAAAGCACAATACAAAGAAACATTAGGACCTTACTTTATAGGGGCAGTATTATTATTTGGAGGAATAAATATATTAAGAATAATATATACAATAGTTGAAAAAACACTTTAAAAATATAATATAATTATTTTTTTTATTAAAAAATGTTGAAATATAAAAAAAAATGTTGTATAATAAACTAAAGTATGGTTTAATGGGAGATGATGTTAATGGAAAAATATTCAATTATAAAAATGATTTCAATGTTATTAATAATCTCTACATTAATATATATACCTAATATTTGTAAGGCCACACAAATAATAGATGATAGTTTTACTCAAGCAAAAGATTTTTTAAGTACTCCGCCAAGTTCAGAAGTAAAAATATCTGATAATAATATACTAGAAATATCTAAACAAATATATAAAGTTGTTATGATATTAGGTATAGTAGTGGCAGCAGTAATAATAATGGTACTAGGAATACAATTTATGACAGGAAGTATAGAACAACAAGCAAAAGTCAAAGAAATGCTAGTGCCATTTGGAGTAGGATGTGTAGTTGTATTTGGTTCATTAACAATATGGAGAATAGTAATATCAGTTATGTCATCTGTAGTATAAAAAAGTTTTTAATGTTTTCTTATTAGATTATAAGAAAGTTAAAATATAAATAAAAAATAAAAAGGAGGAAAAATATGAAAAAATCAGTAAAAATAATATCAATATTAATGATAGCACTAATGGCAATATCAGTTGCATTACCTGTATTTGGAATAGAAGACGTAAATCCTAATATGAATTTAATACAAGGTTCAGATGTTGGAGATACTTTAAATAGTGTATTAGGTGTATTAAGATATATAGGAATATTTGCAGCAGTTGCAATTCTTATGATACTTGGTATAAAATATATGATGGGTAGTGCAGAAGAAAAAGCAGAATATAAGAAAACTTTAATACCATATGTAATAGGTGCAGTATTATTATTAGCAGCATCATTTATAGTAGGAATTATAGCAGATGCAACAGATAAAGTAACAACTAAAACTGGAGCATTAGAAAGCGTAAAAGTTTTAGCAACAACAATAAAAACATTAGTTTAATAATTAAAAAAAAGAAATTCCTTTATGGGGATTTCTTTTTTTTGAAAAATTTAACAAAACTACAAAAAAATACATTTAAAACAAAATGTATTTTTTTTTCGATTTTTATTTACAAATAACATTATTATTTGATATAATATATATGAGTTAAAATAGGTTTTTTATAAAAATACTAAGGAGGCGTTTAAATGGGAACATATAACATACCTAGAAACGTTAAAGGAGAGGGAAGAATATTATACATATTTTCTACAAAAGGTTTAATATATACAACAGTTGGAGCAGCATTAGGATTTCCATTTTATTTATTATTTAAAGCAATTAACTTAACATTTGTAGGAGTTATAATAATAGCTCTACTAGCAATAGTAGGCTTTGTAATAGCAACATTTAAAGTTCCTGAAACAACAGCGTTTGAAATAACAAGAAAAACTGGAGGAGAAAATATAGACGATGTAATAAAAAGAGCCTTCAAATTCTATAAAAATAGAAGAAGAATATATATCTATAAAGAGGAGGAAACAAAAGATGAGTAGTAACGAATTAACAAGTTTGCTAACAACAATTTTAATAGCGATGGTATTTATACTATTTTTTCTAATAATGATATTTGTTTTTATTAAATTAAAAAATGATAAAAAGAAAAATATTCAATCACAAGGAGAAAATAGAACAACAAATACAGCAACACAAGGTTATGATAAACAATCAATATTTAATTTTATGGAATTTGATAAAATTGAAGATAACATGATAATTCAAAAAAATGGTACAAGATACTTAATGGTAGTTGAATGTCAAGGAGTAAATTATGATTTAATGTCTGGAATAGAAAAAACTTCAGTAGAAGAAGGCTTCCTACAATTTTTAAATACATTAAGACATCCAATACAAATATATACTCAAACAAGAACAGTTAACTTAGAAAAAAGTATATCTACATATAAATCTAGAATAGACCAAATAGAATCAGATTTAAGAGCAAAAGAAGCCAATTATCAAGCAAAAGTAAAATCTGGAAGATATACAAAAGAACAACTAGATAAAGAATTTTATGAACTTACAAAACAAAGAAATCTATATGAATATGGAAGAGATGTTATATATAACACAGAAAGAATGAGTACAAATAAAAATGTTCTAAACAAAAGATATTATATAGTAATTCCATATTATCCAGAAGATTTAGGAAATACAAATTTTGATAAAGAAGAAATAAAAAATATGGCATTTTCTGAATTATATACAAGAGCACAATCAGTTATAAGAACACTATCAGCATGTGGAATAAATGGAAAAATATTAGGTTCAAATTTACTTGCAGAACTATTATATGTAGCATATAATCGTGACGAAGAAGAAATATATGGATTAGATAAAGCACTAGCAGCAGGTTATGACGAATTATATTCAACAGCACCAGATGTATTAGATAAGAAAATGAAAGAATTAGATAAACAAATTGAACAAAAAGCAATGGATATGGCAAATGATGCAATAATTCAAGCAAGATCAGATAAACAAAAAAGAGTTGAAGAAAAAGAAAAATCAATGGATAATTTAATATCACAAATGGCAAAATTAATTATACAAGAAAATAAATCATTTGTAGGAGAAGATATTGCAGAATCAGCACTCGATAAAATAGATGGTACAGAGAAACAAGAAAACATTGAAGAAATAGAAGAAGTAGCACCACCTAAAAAACGAGGAAGAAAAAAAGTAACTTTAGAAAATACAGAAGAGGGAGGAAAAGTAAATGATGTCAAAGAAAAAAAGAAAACAACAAGAAGAACTACAAAGACAGCTTGAAACAAGAAATAGTATAGATATTAGCATACTAAAGAAGAAAACTATTAAAGATTTAATTGCACCATCTGGAATAGATGCTTCAAATATAGACCATTTAAAAATAATATCAAATACGAATAGGTTTGCAAGAAGTTTCTTTGTATCAACATTACCAAGAATGTGTACATTCCCAGAATTATTTAGAGATATGTATATGTTTGGAGATATAAATACATCAATATATATAAACCCTATTCCAGAAGCAAAATCTCAAAATGAATTAAATAGAGTTATAAATGAACTAGAAACAGAAAGAATTGTAGCAGCAGATAGAGGAAATATAAATAGAGAAAGTACAGTATCACAAAAAAGGTTAGAAGCAGAAGAATTAAGAGATGAAATTGCAGCAGGATTTAATAAATTATTTGAAGCATCAATTGTTGCAACACTATTTGCATATAGCCTAGAAGATTTAGACAAATACACAAAACTACTAGCAACAGAAATGTCAAAATCATTAGTTGGGGTAAAAAGTGCTTGGGGAATGCAAGAAGAAGCATTCAAATCTAATTTGCCATTAATGAATGACCAAATAAAGAAAACACATACATTTGATAGACGTTCAATGGGAACGGTATTCCCATTCACAACATCAGAAGTTGGACATCCAACAGGAATACCATTAGGATTTAATAAACAAACTGGAGTACCAATATTATTTGATAACTTTCATTCATCACTAACAAACTATAACATGGTTATATTTGCAAAATCTGGTGCTGGTAAATCTGTTACAATGAAAACTTTAATATCAAGGTCAGCAGTATTAATGGGAATAGAAAGTTTAGCACTAGATGCAGAAGGTGAATATTCAATAGTTGCCGAAAGTTTAGGTGGAATTAATGTTGTATTAAGTCCAAATTCAAAAACAGTAATAAATTTATTTGATATTGAATTAGAAACAGCAAAAGATGAAATAACAGGTAAAGAAAGACAAGTTTTAAATGTAGAAAATAAAGTAGAAGACGTTACACAAGCATTACTTACAATGGCAAGAGGTAGTACAAGAAGTCAAGAAGTAAATGAACTTACAAAACAAATAATTGCAGAAGCAGTAGCAGAAGAATATGCAAGAGTAGGAATTACAAATGATCCAAATAGTTTATATATACAAAACAATACCTTTGATGGAAATGCATTATATAAAGAAAAGAAAGAAATGCCTACAATAGGTAGTTGGTATAAACTAATAGAAAGAAAAGCAA
>CANQOW010000034.1 GCA_947625545.1 uncultured Clostridia bacterium | reverse complement strand
AACAGATACAGTAATACATCCAAATACAATTATATATGCATTTGGTCCTATTTCACAATCTTCTCCTATTGTAACACCAGATTTTATAATTGTATTTGGATGTATTACTGTATCTGTTCCTATTGTAACATCATCATATATATATGTATTATTTATATCTTCTATCGTTACACCATTTTTCATGTGTTCTTGATTAATTCTTAATCTTAATATTCTTGTAAGCATTTCTAATTGTAATCTATCATTTACACCTAATATTTCTGTATTGTCTTCTACTATAACTGCACCTGTTTTTAATCCTTTATCATTCATAATTTTTATAACATCTGTTAAATAGTATTCTCCTTGTGCATTATTTGGTCTTATTTCTTTTAATGCTAATAATAATTCTTGTATATCAAAACAATATATTCCAGCATTTATTTCTTGTATTTCTTTTTGCTCTTCTGTTGCATCTTTTTGTTCTACTATACCTTTTATGTTTCCACCTTCATCACGTAATATTCTTCCATATCCTGTAGGGTTATCATATATTGCTGTTAAAAGTGTTGCATATTCTTTGTTGTTTATACTTTTTTGTATTAAATTTTTTAATGTTTCTGGTCTTAAAATTGGAACATCTCCATTTAATACTACAACTTTTCCTTTTCTTCCTTCTAAAAATTTAGTTGTTTGCATTATGGCATGACCTGTTCCTAACATTTCTTCTTGATAAGCATATTTTACGCTATCTCCTAAAACTTCTTCTACTTGCTCTTTTTTGTATCCTACTACTGCTATTATTTCATTAACATCTGCTTTTTTTGCTGTTTCTACAACTCTTGTTACTAATTCTTTTCCATATATTTTATGAACTAGTTTTGATTTATTTGATTTCATTCTTGTTCCTTTTCCTGCTGCTAAAACAACTGCTATTACTTCATTTTCCATTTTTTTATCTCCCTTTCAAAAATGTTATTAATTTGACGTTTTTTATTATAGCACATTTTATCTTTTTATGCAAATTTTTTATCTTCTTCTACATCTACAAGCGTAACTATTTGAATTTGTAGTATTTAATAGATTTGTAATATTATTAATTGCATCATTTGCTGTGGCTGTATTATTATTGTTATTATTGTTGTTATTGTTGCAATTATTATTGTTATTATCTTGTTCATCTCTTATAACATTTGTTATAAATCTTGTAAAAGCCGCTGCTATGTATGCTAATATTGTATATATTATTGTATTAACTAGGAAAGCCGAAGTAAATGCTGCAAATGTAACTATTAAATAAATTGCGAAGAAAAATGCTGCTACTAATATTGGTCTTTTAATAATTGTTTGTAATACTATTGCAAGTATTATAGTTGCAACTGGTAAGGCAAAAAAAATTAATAAATTATTCATAATATATATCTCCTTTTTATTTTTTCTATATATTATGAACAATTTATTTTTTTCGTTACTTTTTTAATTATATGTTACAGATTGTAGAAATAATCCGTTGTGCAGGTAATGTTTTTCCTGCTTTTTCTCTTTTTCCTTCTTTTATTATATTTGGTATTTCTTCTACTTCTAATTTATTTAATCCAACATCTACTAATGTTCCAGCAATAATTCTTACCATATTGTATAAAAAGCCATTTCCTGTAAGTTGTATTATTACATTTTCTCCTTCTTTTATTACATTTGCACTATATATTGTTCTTACACTACTTTTACTACTTGTTCCACTTGACTTAAATGCTTTAAAATCATGCTCTCCTTCAAAGTATTTTACTGCTTTTTGCATTTTCTCTACATCTAATTTTTGTGGTATGTGATATACTATATTTCTATATATTGCAGTACCTTGTTCAGAGTTGTTTATAACATACATATAAGTTTTTTGTTTACATTTATATCTACTATGAAAATTTTCGTCAACAACTTCTGCTTGTTTTATTACTATTGATTTTTTTAATTGTGAATTTATTGCAATAGCCATTTTTTCTATTGGTATGTTAGAATTTGTTTTAAAATTTGCTACTTGACCAAATGCATGAACTCCTGCATCTGTTCTTCCTGAGCCATATAGTTCTACTTCTTCCCCTGTTACATTAAAAATTGCTCTTTCAATTTCACCTTGAATATTTAGTTTATTAGGTTGTTTTTGCCAACCGATTATACTCTCTTCCATCATATTCTATTGTTAATTTTATATTTCTCATTTATTACACCACTATTGTTTATTTTCTACTTTTTTACCGAATTTATTTTTATTATTATTTTGATGCTCCATTTTGCTTATTATATTTTTTATTAATATTTTCTTTAATGCTTCTTCTTTTACATCTGCAATTAATGTTCCGTCTTTTGCAACAGAAACTTTTCCTGTTTCTTCTGATACTACTATAGCAATACTATCTGTTTCCTTTGAAATTCCTATTGCTGCTCTATGTCTTGTTCCTAGTTCTTTTGCTATATCATTATCTCCAGCTAGTGGTAGCATACACGCTGCTGCTGCAATTTTATTATTACTTATTATTACTGCTCCATCATGTAAAGGTGTGTTTGGAACAAATATATTTACTAATAATTGTGGAGATATTTCAGAATTCATTTGTATTCCTGTTTGAATTATATCTTTTATTTGTATATCTCTTTCAATTACTATTAATGCACCTGTTTTTGATTTTGATAGTTCATACGCTGCTATTACAATTCTATATATATCTTCTTTTGTTTTTGCAACTATATCTTTATCTATTCCAAAGAAGTGTGTTAATTTATTAGTTCCTAATTGTTCTAATGCTCTCCTTAATTCTGGTTGGAATATAACTATTAAAACGAGTACACCATAAGTCATAACTGATGTTAAAATATAGTTTAATATATTTAATTGTAAAATTGAACTTAAACCTGTTGCTACTATTAATAGTAGTATTCCTTTTAATAAGTTCCATGCTCTTGAATATTTTACAATTTTTAAAAGTTGTAAAATTAAAAATACTACTATTGTAATATCTACTATTAATGCAAGTAACTTAAATGGATTTTCTATTAAACTATTTATATATCCTAATATATTTTGTTCATAAAAATTATATAAAGTTAAATTCAATTTATTTATCATATTTTTACCCTCTAATTAAATAAATAATACATTAATGTTCCTGCTCCTGCTAAAACCATTGTAGCAAGCAATATACCTGCAATAACTCTAACTATTATTTTACTTTTATCTTGACCGTTCATTTTTCTTTCCTTTCTTTTTACATTATGCTTCTAATAATTTTAATTCGACATTTTGTACTTTATATTTTTGTGTTTGTTCATCTAATGTAAATTCTGTTAAACTTTTTGTTAATTCTTCTTCATTTTGTTTTAAATCTGTTGTAAAATAGAAATTAATTTGTGGTATTTCTATTTTATTAGTAACTAATGCTTTAAATACTTCAATTGTGTGTTTATCGTCTTCACATACAAATATCAATTGTGGTAAACTCATAAATCCTGAATCCATTGGTTGAAAATTTGCATAAAAGTCTTGATACATTTTCATTTTATCTATAAATTTTTTCTCCCAATTTTCATCTCTTCTAATTACTTCAAATATGAATGTAAGTGTTTTTCCATTTTTAGATAATTTTATACTTCCTCCTGTTGCTTTAAATGTTTTATTTAATGTTTTTGCAGTTATTGCAGGTTTTATAGTATATTCATCAAAATTTTTTACTTTTCTTATATATGCAAGTAATACTTGGTTTCCTGCTAATCTTTTCTTAATCATTTCTACTGGTTTTGTATTATCTGTTGGTTGCCATTTACATTCAATTCCTCTTGAATTTAATAAATATTTTCCCATTTTTTCTAAACAATATACTCTATATATTCCTTTTCCTTCTTCTGATGAAAAATAGTATCTTGTTAATATTTTAGATTTTACTAATTGTTCTAATTTATTGTTTAACTTATCTTGTGAATTGTATTCAATTTTTTTAAAGTCTAAAACCTGACATAATTGTCTTGATGTTATAAATTCAAATTCGTTTACTATTTCCATTATTGCAAAATGTAGGTCATTTATATGTCCTTGGTTTATCTTATGTATTATTTGATTCATAGATACGTATCCATCTTTTCCATCAAATACCTTTATTTCACCATTTCTAATTGCAAATGGTGAACTTTTTGCTCCAATTTGGCTATCTTCTACCATTTTCTTCTTCCTCCTTAAAAAATAATAATTTTATCTTCTTTTTATCTGGTATTATTTTTTTAACATATACTTGTACTTCTTGACCATATTCAATATCTTCTTCATAATCTGCAAGTCCAACTAAATTTGGTTTTAATTCTACAAAAATTCCATTTTTATATTTGTCTGTCTCTCTTGCAATTCCCTTTACTACTGTTTTTTCTTTTATACCTTTAACATTTTCTTCCCAAGTTCCGCATAGTTCTTTATATGTAAATGTTATTCTATTATTTTCGTTATTTATTGATTTTACCATAACATCTATCTTTTGCCCAATTTTAAATCTTTCTGACGGATCTTTTATTCTTGATACTGATATATTTTCTATATGTAATAATCCTACGTTTCCTCCATCTGTTTTTATAAATGCTCCATAAGGTTGCATACTCGCAACACTACCTTTAACAATCATTCCTTCTTTTAATTCTTCATTTTGTATCATATTTTTTATTCCTTTCTTTTGTTTCTTTTATATTATATCTATTTTTTTTAAATTTTACAATAATTTTTTATATTATTTTTAATATTTCTTCTTTTAATACTTTTACCATATCTTCTTGTTTTACTTTTTTTATTATTTCACCTTTTTTAAATAAAAGTCCTTCACCTATTCCGCCTGCAATTCCTATATCTGCATTTCTTGCTTCTCCCGGTCCATTTACTGCACATCCCATTACTGCAACAGTTATATCTTTTTCTATTGTTTGTAAAAACTCTTCAATTTCTTTTGCTATTGGAATTAAGTCTATTTGTGTTCTGCCACATGTAGGACATGATACTAATTTTGGAGACTTATTATATAAATTGCAGTTTTTTAAGATTTCTTTTGCAACTTTTATTTCTTCAACTGGGTTATCTGATAAAGATACTCTTAATGTATCTCCTATTCCTTTTCTTAATAATGTTCCTAACCCTATACTTGATTTTATTGTTCCACTAAATAATGTCCCTGATTCTGTTATTCCTAAATGTAATGGATAATTAAATACTTTACTTGCTTCTTCATAAGCATTTATACATAAGTCTAAATCTGATGCTTTAAGTGATATACATATATCATGAAAATCTAAATTTTCTAATATTTCTATATGTCTTCTTGCACTTTCTATAAGTGCAGATGCTGTTGGTTTTCCTTCTTTATTTAACAAATCTTTTTCTAATGAACCTGCATTTACTCCTATTCTAATTGGTATTTTTCTTTCTTTACATGCATTTACTACTTGTTTTGTATTTTCAATTTTCCCTATATTTCCCGGATTTATTCTAATTTTATCTACTCCACTTTTTATTGCTTCTAATGCTATTCTATAATCAAAATGTATGTCTGCTACTATTGGTATATGAATTTGCTTTTTTATTTCTTTTATTGATTTCGCGTCTTCTATATCTAAACATGCAACTCTTACTATTTCACAACCTGCTTTTTCAAGTTCTATTATTTGATTTACTGTTGATTTTACATCTTTTGTTTTAGTATTTGTCATTGATTGTATTACTACTTTATTTTGTCCACCTATTTGTACTCCATTTACTAAAATTTTTTTTGTTTTTTCTCTACTATTCATTACTATATTTCTCCTATATTTATTGCATATTTTCTATTTCTTTTTTTGTTAAATATCTCCATTCTCCTATTTTTAAATCTTTTACCGATAAATTTGATATTTTTGTTCTATGTAATGCTATTACTTTTTTCCCTATTGCTTCACACATTTTTCTTATTTCTCTATTTTTTCCTTCATGTATTGTTATTTCTAATCTTGAATTATTTTTTTCATAATCTGTTTTTAATATTTTTACAATAGCAGGGCTTGTTATAAAACCAGTATCAAGTTTTACTCCATTTTCTAACTGTTCTACATCTTTTTCATTTACTATTCCAATTAAAGTAACTGTATATGTTTTTGTTATTTCATTTTTAGGATGTGTAATTTTATATACAAAATCTCCATCATTTGTTAGTATTAATGCACCAGATGTATACATATCTAGTCTTCCTACTGGTACTATTCTTTCATCTATTCCTTTTATTAAATCTAAGACTGTTGGTCTATTGAATTGATCTTTTGCAGTTGTTACATATCCTATGGGTTTATTTAATAGTATATATATTTTTTCTTCTTTTTTACTTTCTACTTTTTTATCATTAAAATAAATTTCATCTTGTTCAGGGTTAATTTTTATTCCTAATTGTGTTACTACTTTTCCATTTACTTTGACTTTACCTTGTATTATATATTCTTCACATTTTCTTCTTGATGCAATTCCTGCATTTGCTAAAAATTTCTGTAATCGTATTTCTTCCATTAAATTTGCCCTTCCAATTCTTTAATTATTTTTTCAAAATATTCTGGCAAAGGTGCTTCTATTTTCATTATTTTTTCAGTTGTAGGATGTTTAAATTCTATACTTTTTGCATGTAGCATTTGACCTACAACATTAAAAGGATTTTTTCCATTTGAATATACATAATCTCCAACTACTGGATATCCAATTTCAGATAAATGTACTCTAATTTGATGTGTTCTTCCTGTATCTATTTTTACTTTTAATAATGTGTATTTTTCAAATCTTTCTAATACTGTAAAATGTGTTACTGCTTCTTTTCCATTTTTCGATACTGCCATTTTTTTTCTATCTTTTGTACTTCTTGCTATTGGCATATTTATTGTTGCTTCGTTTTCTTTTATTACTCCTCTTACTAATGCTATATATATTTTTTTTACTTCTCTATTTTTTATTTGATTACTTAAATTAATATGTGCTAAATCATTTTTTGCAACAATTAAAACACCTGATGTATCTTTATCTAATCTATGTACTATTCCTGGTCTTATTTCTCCACCTATTCCTGATAATGAATCTTTACATATATTCATTATTGCATTTACTAAAGTTCCATCTGGATTTCCATTTGCAGGGTGTACAACTAACCCCTTTGGCTTATTTACTACTATTATATCTTTATCTTCATAAAGTATTTCTATTGGAATATCTTCTGCTTTTAGTTCTATTTCTTTTGGTGCTACTTCTTCTATTGTTATTAAATCTTCAATATTTACTTTATATGATGGCTTTTCTAATTTTCCATTTACTAATATTTTTTCTTCTTCAATTAATTTTTGTATCATAGTTCTAGATAAAGTGTTATCTATTTTTGATAACACTTTATCTAATCTTTCATTTTTATTTTCTTCTTTAATTTTATATTGTTTCATTTTACTCTTCCAATTTTAATTATTTATTTGTCTTTCATATACTGCAAATTTATCATCATTATATAATTCTTTATATCTGCTATCTCTAGATAATTGTGATGTTAATTTTGAATTTGAATATACTAAAACATGTGTTATACCATATTCTTCAAATTTTGTTTCATAATATGTGCTTAAATTTGATATATTTAAAAAATCTGTAAATATATCTTTATCCCAACCACTAAATTGTGGTGTATATAAATCTGCTCTTGAATCTATAAATACTGGTATATCTTGTAATATCAAGTAACTACCATAATTATAATCATTATATAATTTTATTTTCTCTAAATCTAAATTTTCTTTTATATATTTTGCGGCTTCTACTGGATATGCAGATTCATTTATATATTGTTCTTTATATTTATTACCATAAAAACATACACTTAGTATAAAGATTATTAAAAATGTAATTATTTTTCCAGGTATTGTTGACATATTTTTTACCATTGTTTCACAACCAGAAGAATCATATTTATTAAATAATGCACATACTAACCTATTAAATATATAACCACATATTAATACTAGCATTGATAATTGTCTTCTCGTCATAAACATTAATACTATTAAACCTACTAGCATAAACAAATCGTTTAATTTTATTTTTGTGTCTGTGAACATCAATATTGCTATAAATATTACTAAAATTGCAATTGCATCTTTATTTTGTGCTAAAGTTAATGGTAAATGTTCTGCTATATTTTTAGTTGTATTTCCTTGCATTGTTTTTATTAAATATGTATATGGTGCATCTCCTATTGGTGTTAATAGACCTGTTAATACACATATTAGCATTATTAATATTAACCATTTTGTTGCTTCATTTCTTTCAACTTTTATTTTATATGGATTTAATTGCATTTTTTTTGATTTTTCAAGTGATACATTGAATTTTTCTTTTGTTTCTTCAAGTTTTAATTCTAATTTTCTTATTTTTTCTTCATTTCCAACTTTTTTTGATAGTTTTTTTATTTTTCTTCTTAAATTTTTCATTGGAATTTTATAACCTAAATGTGCATCTCTTATAACACATATTAAATATTCTGCTATGTATGGTAAATAAAGCACAAAGTAAAATGGCCATACTGCGCAGTGTACATTTGCAATTATTATTGGTATTATAACTAAACCTAATGCATATCTTTTTTTCTTTGTTTCTAAAAATTTTTCTATAAATAAAATAGTTAATGTAAATAATATAAATGTTACAAGTTGTGCTCTTGCTGCTATATATCCTCTTAATAGATATAACATTCCTATTGTAATTAAAAATGATGTTAGTTGGTTCTTGGATAGTTTTATGTTTGTTATATATATCGTTAATCCTAATATCATACATAAGACTATTGTTGATATATATATTCCTGTCATTCCTCCTAAATAGTTATATATTAGATATATTCCAACATCATATGCCCAATGTGGATATGTATATGGTAAATTTTCATGCCATGAGAATGGGTCTATTTTATCTACTCCATTTTGTAATACGTGTTCTCCTATTTTTATTGTATAGAATGTGTCATTTTGCAATGTTTTTGGTGTTATTGCAAAACAAAATAATAATATACATATTATTGCTAGTATATTAAATGATATTTTTATTTTATTTTCTTTTTCCATTTTTTTCTCCTAATTTTTATTTGTATATAATTATATATAATATTTTGTTATTTAGCAAGTTTATATAGAAAAAAATTTGTGATTTTATTTTTTATAACTTTTGTAAGAAAATATATGTTTATTTTTATATTATAAATTAACCTTTTTGTATACAGAAAAATCTTCGATTTTTCCTATACAATAAATAGAAAAAGAAAATTCTGTTTTTTAGAATTTTCTTTTTTAATATATAAAATTAATTTATTTACTATTCGTCTTACTGTCCATTTGGTTTACTTATATCCCATCCAATTATATCATGTACACCTTGATTCCATGTGTCATAAGGATGCTCTAATCCACCTGAATTGCTACATCCTTCATTTTTCATTGTACCATGTCCTACTATTCCCCCTATATATGATGCCTGACCATAATTTGTAAGTGTTCCTGAGTTTATACATTCAATAAATTTAGGAAAATATTGATTATTAGATGTGTCTCCACATATACCCCCAACATAAGAACCAGACCCTTCACTTAAAATGTTTCCTTTATTATTGCATTTTCTTATTTCTATAGTATTACTAGAAATAAACCCGATTATTCCACCTACAGTTTGTTGATGTATATTTATATATCCTTCATTATTACAATTTTCTATAACATTAAAGAAATTACCATCATAATATCCAATAATTCCTCCCCCATAGCTTATTCCTTTAATTGTACCATAATTATTGCAATTTAACAATTGTGCATCATACGATTCATGGGCTAAAGTTGAATGTATTCCTCCTATTATTCCACCTATACGATTAGTACCTTCTGGAATTTCTGCATAATTTGAACAATCACTTAAAATAAAAGTAATTTCCTCATTTCCTTGATCGTATACTTGAGCACCATTTAGACATCCAATGATCCCTCCTTTGTCACTTCCACCACTAATTGTTGCATTTTCATTATTTTTGCAATAAAGAATTTTTGTAGATTTATCAATTATTATGTTACCAATTATTCCTCCACCTGACCCAGAACTTGCTAGAATAACTGCAGAATTTTCACATTTATTTATTTCCATATTACTAACATAAGCACAATTTCCAACTATCCCTCCAATGTCATCACTTCCAGAAATATTAGAATTATTTTTACAATTATATATGTATAAATTATTCGGCTTTGCATAACCAATAATTCCTCCTATTCTACGTTGTCCTGAAACTGCATTATTATTTTCACAATTTTTAATATTTACTGTTCCTGCATCTACTATTGAAACTATTCCACCACTATCCGTTCCATTTATATTTCCATAATTAGTACATCTATTAATTGTAACTATTGAATTTTCTCCTACTATTTGCCCTACTATTCCTGCTTTTGTTGCTGTAGCATTGTTTATACAATTATATATTGTTACTGTTCCATCTTGTATTTTTCCTACTATTCCTGATGTTACTTTTGTATCTGAGGAATTCGTACATTTTTCTATGTTTATTTTTGAGTTTGTTCCTCCTAATATTCCTCCAAAATTTGTATCTGTACAATTTGCTTTATTTGTACATGATGCTATTTTTACATCTAATGTATATTCTCCACTTGTTGATTTATCTATATAATATCCTACTAATCCTCCTGTGTTACTACTTGGTGTTGATATATTTCCACTTAATACTGCACAACCATTTATTATTGCATACTCTGAATATGCATCTCTTCCTCTTACAAAGCATCCTACTATTGCTCCTATGTTTGAATAAGATATAATAGATATATTTACATTTTCCATTATTAAATCTTCTATTCTTGCTGAACTTACTGCAAATAATCCTACATCTTTTGTTGTTTGTTTTCCTGTTATTGTCATATTTGAAA
>CANQOW010000033.1 GCA_947625545.1 uncultured Clostridia bacterium | reverse complement strand
CTTTAATTGTTCCAAAAATGGAAAAATACATAGAAATAAAAGATAAAAAAAAACTTAATTTAGACAAATACATACCAAAAAAATTAATAGCAAAAACATATTTAGACTTAGATAATAGAGGGTACATTACATTAGATATAAAATTTTGCTATGGAAATATAGAATTTAATCCATTAAATTCTAAAGAAAAGATAACAATACCAAGAAACATATTAAGCGAAACAGAAAAATTAAATATAATTAGAAAATCTGGTTTTATGTACGATAGTAAGAATGAAAGATTTATATTAACTAACAATGATAAAATTTATGATTTTTTAGTTCAAGATATAGAAATATATAGAAAAAATTTTGAAGTATTAGTAACAGAAAATTTTAAAACAAAACAAATAAAACAACCAAAACTATCAAACATAGGAGTAAAAATTAGTAATAATTTGTTAAACATAGATTTGAATTTAACAGATATAGAAAAGAAAGAACTAATAGAAATATTAAAACAATATAGATTAAAGAAAAAATATTATAGATTAAAAAATGGAGATTTTATAAATTTAGTCGAAAGTGAAGAAATAAAGTTTATAGATAATTTAGTATCAGGTATGAATATTTCTTTTGAAGAATTAACAGAAGACTATATTAGAGTGCCAATTCATAGAAGTCTATATTTAGATAAAATATTAGAAAATTTAAAAGATACAAAAATAGAAAAAGATAAAGAATATAATAAAATAATAGAAAATATAAAGAAATATGATAATTATAAAATACCTAAGGAATATATAAACATATTTAGAGAATACCAAAAAAAAGGATATGAATGGCTAAAAGTAATAGACCAATATAATTTAGGTGGAATATTAGCAGATGATATGGGGTTAGGAAAAACAATACAGGTTTTATCAATAATAACATCATATAAAAATGAAACAAATAAAAAGGATAGAAAAACCTCAATAGTTATTACTCCAAGTTCATTAGCATTAAATTGGAAAAGTGAAATTGAAAAATTTGCAAATAAACTAGATGTTGCGGTTATAAGTGGAAATTTAACTGAAAGAAAAGAAATATTAAATAATATAAATAACTATGACTTAATAATAACATCTTATGAATTGTTAAAAAGAGATATTGGAATTTATAACAACTTAGATTATGAATTTAGATACGTAATAGCAGATGAAGCACAATATTTAAAAAACAGTATAACACAAAATGCAAAAAGTATAAAAATGTTAAAAGGAAAAACAAAATACGCATTAACAGGAACACCAATAGAAAATTCATTATCTGAATTATGGTCTATATTTGATTTTATAATGCCAGGGTATTTATTTACATATAGAACTTTTAAACAAAAATTTGAAATGCCAATTATACTAGAAGATGAAGAAGAAACAATGAAAAAATTAAAACTTTTAATAGAGCCATTTGTATTAAGAAGAACAAAAAAAGAAGTATTAAAAGAACTACCAGAAAAAACAATAACTGTATTAAATAATGAAATGCTTGAAGAACAAAACAAAATATATTTAACATATTTAGCAAGGGCAAAACAAGAATTAACTGACGAAATAGAAGAAAATGGATTTGAAAAAAGTAGAATAAAAATTTTAGCATTGCTTACAAGATTAAGACAGATTTGTTGTCACCCAAGTTTATTTATAGATAACTATAAAGGCGGAAGCGGAAAATTAAATCAATGTATACAAATAGTAAATGACGCAATATCAGGAGGACATAGAATTTTAATCTTTTCAGGTTATAAATCAATGTTTTCAATTATAGAAGAAGAACTTAAAAAACAAGATATAAGATATTATAAACTTACAGGAGATACAAAAGTAGATAAAAGAGTTAATTTAGTTGAAGAATTTAATAACAATGAAGAAATAAAAGTATTTTTAATATCTTTAAAAGCAGGAGGAACAGGTTTAAATTTAATTGGCGCAGATGTAGTAATACATTATGATCCTTGGTGGAATTTATCTGTTGAAAATCAAGCAACTGATAGAGCATATAGAATTGGACAAAAAAATAATGTTCAAGTATATAAACTAATAACTAAAAATTCAATAGAAGAAAAAATTTATGAATTACAAAATAGAAAAGAAGCATTAATAGATAATATGCTTAATACAGAAGCAACATTTATAAACAAATTATCAAGAGAAGAAATAATGCAATTATTTGAATAAAATTAGGAGAATATTTATGAAAGATTATATTACAGTAATTGGTGGAGGGCTTGCGGGTTGTGAAGCGGCGTATCAAATTGCAAAAAGAGGAATAAAAGTAAAACTATATGAAATGAAACCAATAAAATTTTCACCAGCACACACAAATAAAAATTTAGCAGAAATAGTATGTAGTAATTCATTAAAATCTAATTTACTAACAAATGCATGTGGCTTATTAAAAGAAGAATTAAGAATATTAGATTCACTTTTAATAAAATGTGCAGATGAAGTGAAAGTCCCAGCAGGACAAGCATTAGCAGTCGATAGAGAAAAATTTTCTCAATTAGTAACTGAGAAAATTAAGCAAATTAAAAATATTGAAGTAATAAATGAAGAAATTACGTCATTAGAAAATATAATAAATGATGGAATAGTAATTATTGCAACAGGACCATTAACCACTGAAAATCTTTCAAATGAAATAATAAAATTAACAAAAAAAGAAGATTTATTTTTTTATGATGCAGCAGCACCAATAATAAATAAAGAAAGTATAAATTTTAATATTGCATTTTATGGAAATAGATATGAACAAGAAAAGAAAAAAGAAGAAACAATAGAAGAATGGAAAGAAAGATTAAATCAACAAGAAAAAAGTTATATTAACCTACCAATGAACAAAGAAGAATATGAAAATTTTTATAATGAACTTATTAACGCAGAAGTAATTACATTACATGACTTTGAAAAAAGAGAAATATTTGAAGGTTGTATGCCAATAGAAATAATGGCAAAAAGGGGAATAGATACATTAAGATATGGACCATTAAAACCAGTTGGATTTGATGACCCAAGAACTGCAAAAAGACCTTATGCTTTAATACAATTAAGACAAGATAACGAAGAAGGCACTATATATAATATAGTAGGTTTCCAAACAAATTTAAAATTTGGAGAACAAAAAAGAGTATTTAGTATGATACCTGGTTTAGAAAATGCAGAATTTGAAAAATATGGAGTTATGCATAAAAATACATACATAAATTCTACAAAATTATTAGATGAAACATATAACTTGAAAAGTAAAAATAATATATATTTTGCAGGTCAAATTACAGGAGTAGAAGGATATGTTGAATCAATATCATCAGGTTTAGTTGTAGGAATAAATGCTGTAAATAAATTTTTAGGTAAAGAAAAAATAATTTTTCCTAAATATACAATGATAGGTGCATTGGCAAAATATATATCAACAGAAAATGAAAAATTTCAACCTATGAATGCAAACTTTGGAATTTTACCAGAATTACAAGAAAAAATAAAAGATAAAAAATTAAGGTATGAAAAATTTTCTAAAAGAGCAATACAAAACATAAAAGAAAATATATAGTTTATTTACTGAATATTAGGTTTTGAATAACTTGAAACTTATTATTCAGTAAATTTTTCATTACAATTTTACATAAACACTTGCATATAAAACAAAATTATGGTATAATTTAATTTAGATGGTAATTTATTCAAAAAATAGAATAAATTTGGAAGGAGATATTTATGGAAAAATTTATTAAAGAAAACGAAAGCGAATTTTTAAAATTTTTAGAAATGAATGCTGAATATGAAAATGCTGAAAAAACTTTAAAGGAAAGAGCTAAAAAAATAAAAAAAGATATTGAATTAAGAAATATGGCAATAGGAGATAATCCATATAAAATAATTGAATCAAATGAAAAAAGAATAAATGAAATAAAATTAATAATTACAAATTTTAATATGCAAGAACATACAAATGAATTAAAAGAAGAATTTCAAGAAGATTCTTATAGTAAACAAATACAAAATTTTAATAATAGTATTGATAAAGAAAAATTTGAAATTGAAAAAGCAAAATTAATAGCAGAAAAAGAAAAGCTAGAAGATAAAAATAAAAAAATTATAGAAAAATGCAAAGAAAATCCGTTAGCAGCAAAAGAAATAGAAGATATAAAACAATGCAAGATTGTAAATGATGAATTTAAACAAAAAATAGAAGAAAAAGAAAAAAATTTAAAAAATAAATTAAAATTATTAATTGAAGAAGAAGCAAAAATTGTTACTGAAAATATAAAAAATAAACAAGATGTTTTATCTAAAATAGAAAATACTAGAAAAGATTTAGTAGAAAAACTACAAAATGAAATAAATGAAAAAAATAAAGTTATAGAAACAATTTCTAAACAACAATTTGATATTGAAAGATTAAACGAAATAAAAGAACAAACTATTATTAGATTAAATAAAGAAATAGAAGAAATGCAAAACGAAACAAATAATCAAATAAAAGATATGTATGCTATAAAAAAATTACACGATGATGAATTAAACGAAAATAAATTAAAATTATCAACTTTAATAAGTCTAAATGATGGTTTAAGAAATAAAGATTTTAAAAAATATATAAATGAAGATTTAAAAATACAAAATATAAATAAAACTGCAGAGCAAAAAAATGAAAAACAAGAAGAAAATTTAGAAAAACCAAAAATGATAAAAATGAAAGTAAAAAAAGTTGTAGAAGAACCAAATTGGGGAAAAGATAAACATGGTAATACTATAATAGAAAAATTTAAAACTGAAACTATTGAAGAAATTGAAATCCCAGAAGGTGGAGAATTACCAGAAGGATATGAAGAAATAACAGATGCAGATTTAAAAGAAAACAACAAAAATTTCATACAAAAAATGAAAGAAAAGATTTCTGAATTAATAACAAAAAATAAACTAAAATTAAATAGAAGAAAAAAAGTAAAAGATTTTGAACTTAACATTAATTATAATGATATTAGTGAAGAAAATGAATTAAAAAATAGAATTCATGTAGATGTTAATCCAGTTTCAAGTAATAATATACAAAAACATAATGAAAAAAATACAATTGAACAAGATAAAGTTGTGTAAATTTTTTGTAAAAAAGTATTGCAAAATAAATTATTATATATTAAAATGTAAAAGAGATAGTTTATTCTAAAAAATGAATAAAAAAGGAGATTATACATATGGAAAAAGAAAATATTGAAAAAATAATGGAAGAGTACAAAAGTGGAATACAAAATTTAGAAGGAAAAAATCAAGAAGATATGGCTGAACAAAATCGAATTAAATTACATATTGAAAGATTAGAAGAAGAAAGAGACGAATTAAATCCAATTACTGAAAAATCATTATATGAAGAGTATAATAAAAGCATAGAAAAAGCTAAAAAAGAATTAGATGAATTTAAAGCTCCATATATTACACCAGAAGAAAAAAGAAAAATTGAAATTGCTAAAGAAGATTTAAAAACAAGTGCTATACAAAAATTAATAAAAGCTGATAAAGATTTAGATATTCAAATAGAAGAAACAGAAATGAAAAGTAATATGAATTACTTAGAAATGAAAAAATTTAATATAGAATATGATGAAAATCATAATCCTATTAATGCAAATGAATATCAAGAAATGTTAAAAATATCTGATAATCTTAGAATAGAATTAGAACACTTAAAAGAATTAAAGAATTTATGTGAAAAAAATTTATCAGAATTAAGAAAACCTACTAAAGAAGAACAAGAAAAAATTGATGAATTAAATGATATATTAAATAAAAGAGATGATGAAAAATCAGATTCAAATGTAACAGCATCACCTGAAGATAAAATGAAGACTACATCAGAACCAGAAGTAAAACCAGAAAATAAAAAAGAAGTTACAACAAAAACAGAAAATAAACCTATAAAAGAAAAAACTGCATCAAAAACAAAATTAGAAGAATTAGAAGAAAATAAAAATAATTTAATACAAGAAATGGAAAATGAAAAAGATCCTACAAAAAAATTAGCAATTCAAGAAATGCTAAAAACTGTAGAAGAAGAAATAGAAAAGGAAAAAACAAAACCAAATATTAGAGAAAATTTCCAAAAAGAGGTTGAAAAAGGTAAAAATAAAATAACAGATATAGAAGTTAATGCATATAAAAATAATTTAGTGCCAGTTATTAGATATACTACTTTAGATGCTTCAGAACATGAATTTAAAAATGTTCATTATGAATATACACAAGAAAAGAAAGAGGAAGTTTTAAAAAGCTATTTATCAGATATTTATCCAAAAATGGAATTTAATAGCGAAGAAGAAAAACAAGAATTAAAGAAATATGAAAAAGCAGATATTAATATTGTAAATTTATTACGTAATGATAAGGAAAGTTTAGAAGAATATATTGCATTATTAAATGGAGAAAAACAAAAAGATGAAAATTCTTTAGAAATAGTGTATGACATTAGAAAATTATCAAAAAGCAATATATCTAAAGAGGAAAAAGCAAATTTAGAGAATTGTGCTTTTGAACATAGACATATAGCAAAAGTTAAGAAAAATATGTTACAAACTATAAAATTTGCGTTTAAAGGCTTTAAAGAAAGAATTAATAATTCTAGAAATATAAAAGCATTACCAGAAACTACAGAACTTGTAAAAAATAAAAAAGAAGTTGAAGGTATAGATCCAGAAACATCAAAAAAGATTGATGATATGATAAAAGAAAAAAACAACTCTAAAGAGCCAGGCTTTAAAGATCAATATAAAGTAAATACTGCAGAAATTAAATTCCCAGAAATATCTGATTTTGATCCTGAACTAGCAAAAAACTATGAATATTCAAAAAAATATGGACAACAAACAAAAAGATCGAAAGATAGCAGCAAAGATAGAGAATAAAATAATAAAAAAAATATTGACAATTAAGGAAAAAAATGATAAAATAGTAAGCACTGATATTATGTCAGTGCTTAAATTTTTTATAGGAGGTGAATTTAAGTGCCAACAATTAATCAATTAGTTAGAAAAGGAAGAAAAAGTGTTAGTACAAAATCTACTGCACCAGCTCTACAACATGGATTTAACTCAAAGAAAAAAAGAGTAACAAACAATAGAGCACCACAAAAAAGAGGTGTATGTACAGTAGTAAAAACAGTAACACCTAAAAAACCAAACTCTGCATTAAGAAAAGTAGCCAGAGTTAGATTATCTAATGGATTTGAAGTAACTTCATACATACCAGGAATAGGACATAACCTACAAGAACACAGTGTTGTATTAATTAGAGGTGGTAGGGTAAAAGATTTGCCAGGTGTTAGATACCACATAATTAGGGGAACACTTGATACTGCTGGTGTTAAAGATAGAATGCAAGCACGTTCTAAATATGGAGCAAAACGTCCAAAAAAATAAAATAAATTATTATAGTATGTAATTTATTTTTGTGCTAGTAATTGATACTTAATTTAAGGTACTTAAATTTAGAATAGAGATTATATAGCACTTACGGGAAAGAAAACACTTTCCAGAGTAACTTTAAATACTTATATAAGTATTTTATAATTTAAAAAAAGGAGTGAAGAAAAAGTGCCAAGAAGAGGATTTATAGCAAAAAGAGATGTATTACCAGACCCAATATACAATAGCAAAGTTGTTACAAAATTAATAAACAATATAATGCTAGATGGTAAAAAATCGGTTGCTCAAAAAATAGTTTATGATGCATTCGACATTATAAAAGAAAAAGAACAAAAAGATCCATTAGAAGTTTTTGAAGCAGCTTTAAACAATGTAATGCCAGTATTAGAGGTTAAAGCAAGAAGAGTTGGTGGAGCAACATATCAAGTTCCACTAGAAATTAGACCAGAAAGAAGACAAACATTAGGTTTAAGATGGATAGTTACTTATGCTAGAAATAGACATGAAAAAACAATGTCTGAAAAATTAGCAGGAGAACTTATAGATGCTGTTAATAGTAATGGTGGAGCATTTAAGAAGAAAGAAGATACACATAGAATGGCAGAAGCAAATAAAGCATTTGCACATTATAAATTCTAAAATAATGTATTAAGAACAAAAAAACATGTGTATAATAAAATATAAAAAGCAAAAGAATATAATTTAAAATATAAAAATAAAAGGAGGAAAAAAACGTGTCAGACAGAAAATGCCCTTTAGAGAGAATAAGAAATATAGGAATAATGGCTCACATAGATGCTGGTAAAACAACAACAACAGAAAGAATATTATTCTATACAGGTAAGACACATAAAATTGGTGAAGTTCATGAAGGTGAAGCAACAATGGACTGGATGGAACAAGAACAAGAAAGAGGAATAACAATCACTTCAGCTGCAACAACTTGCCAATGGTTAAACCACAGAATAAATATTATAGATACACCAGGTCACGTTGACTTTACAGTTGAAGTTGAAAGATCATTAAGAGTACTTGATGGATCAATATTAGTACTTGCTGCTAAAGGCGGTGTTCAACCACAATCTGAAACTGTATGGAGACAAGCAGACAAATACAAAGTTCCTAGAATGATATATGTAAATAAAATGGATATAACAGGTGCTGATTTTTATGGTTGTATAGACCAAGTAAAAGAAAGATTAGGAGCAAATCCTGTTCCAATTCAATTACCAATAGGAGCAGAAGATAACTTCTTAGGAATAGTTGACTTAATAAAAATGAAAGCATTTATTCACAAAGATGATTTAGGAAAAGAAATAGAAGAAAGAGATATACCAGAAGAATTAAAAGCAAAAGCAGAAGAATATAGAGCAAAAATGATAGAATCAGCTGCAGAACAAGATGATGAATTAATGATGAAATACCTAGATGGAGAAGAATTAACAGAAGCAGAAATAAAATTAGGATTAAGAAAAGGAACAATAGCAAATACAATAGTTCCAATGACTTGTGGTTCTTCATATAAAAATAAAGGTGTTCAAGAATTATTAAATGCAGTTGTAGATTACTTACCATCTCCATTAGATATACCACACATTAAAGGTGTTACACCAGATGGAGAAGAAACAGAAAGAGTAACTGGAGATGACCAACCATTTGCTGCATTAGCATTTAAAATTGCAACAGACCCATTTGTTGGTAAATTATGTTTCTTTAGAGTATATTCAGGAACACTAGAATCTGGATCAACAGTATTAAATGCAAACAAAGATAAAAAAGAAAGAATAGGTCGTATTCTTCAAATGCATGCAAATCACAGAGAAGATATAGATAAAGTATTTGCTGGAGATATTGCAGCAGCAGTTGGATTAAAAGAAGTAACAACAGGTGATACTTTATGTGATATAGGAAATCCAGTTATATTAGAATCAATGGAATTCCCAGAGCCAGTTATAGATATTGCTATCGAACCAAAAGATAAAGTAGCACAAGAAAAAATGGGTATAGCATTATCAAAATTAGCAGAAGAAGATCCAACATTCAAAACATATACAAACCATGAAACAGGTCAAACAGTTATTGCAGGTATGGGTGAATTACACTTAGACATAATAGTAGATAGATTAAAAAGAGAATTCAAAGTAGAAGCAAATGTTGGTAAACCACAAGTTGCTTACAAAGAAACTATTAGAGAAAGTGTAAGAGTAGAAGGAAAATTCATACGTCAATCTGGTGGACGTGGACAATATGGTCACGTATGGCTAGAAATGGAACCATTAGAGCCAGGTTCAGGAATACAATTTGAAAGTAAAATAGTTGGTGGTGTTGTTCCAAAAGAATATATAAAACCAATTGAAGAAGGTATTCGTGAAGCAGCAGAAAGTGGTGTACTTGCTGGATATCCAGTTATAGATTTTAAAGCAACACTAGTTGATGGTTCATACCACGAAGTTGACTCTTCAGAAATGGCATTCAAAATAGCAGGTTCAATGGCATTCAAAGAAGGATGTAGAAAAGCAAAATCTGTTATATTAGAGCCAATAATGAAAGTTGAAATAACAGTTCCAGAAGAATATATGGGAGATGTTATTGGAGACATAAATTCAAGAAGAGGTAAAATGGAAGGAATGGAAGCACGTGCAGGTTCTCAAATAATAAGAGGATTTATTCCATTATCAGAAATGTTTGGATATGCTACAGACTTACGTTCTAAAACACAAGGTAGAGGAACATATGCAATGGAACCAAGCCATTATGAAGAAGTTCCAAGATCAATTTTAGAAACAATAGTAGCATCTCGTGCTAAAAAAGAAGAATAAAAATAAAAAAAATTCATATAATGCTTGCATTTTTTTAAAATATGTTGTAAAATGTTTACATTATAAAATAAGATAAAGAAATAAAATAAAAATTAAAGGAGGATTCAAAAATGGCAAAAGCTAAATTTGAAAGAACAAAACCACATATTAATATTGGTACAATCGGTCACGTAGACCACGGAAAAACAACTACAACAGCAGCAATTACAAAATATTTATCATTAACTGGAAAAGCACAATTTGAAGATTATGCTTCAATAGATAGTGCACCAGAAGAAAAAGCAAGAGGAATCACAATCAACACAGCACACGTTGAATATGAAACAGATAAAAGACACTATGCACACGTTGACTGTCCAGGACACGCAGACTATGTAAAAAATATGATTACAGGTGCTGCACAAATGGATGGAGCAATATTAGTTGTTTCAGCAGCTGATGGTGTTATGCCTCAAACAAGAGAGCATATATTATTAGCAAGACAAGTTGGAGTTAAATATATCGTTGTATACTTAAATAAATGCGATATGGTTGATGATCCTGAATTATTAGAATTAGTTGAAATGGAAGTTAGAGACTTATTAACAAGTTATGGATTCCCTGGAGACGAAATTCCAATAGTAAAAGGTTCTTCATTAAAAGCATTAGAGTGTACATCAAAAGATCCAGAAGCTCCAGAATATGCTTGCATAAAAGAATTAATGGATGCAGTTGATAATTATATACCAACTCCAGAAAGACCAATTGATCAACCATTCTTAATGCCTATCGAAGACGTTATGACAATTTCAGGAAGAGGAACTGTTGTAACAGGTAGAGTA
>CANQOW010000032.1 GCA_947625545.1 uncultured Clostridia bacterium | reverse complement strand
TAAAAAAATGAAAAAACAAAAAATTAAAGAAAGAGGTATTACATTAATAGCCTTAGTAATTACAATAATAGTATTACTAATACTTGCAGGAGTAACATTAAACATACTTATTAATTCAGGAATATTAAGTAACTCACAAAAAGCAGTAGACATATATAAAGAACAACAAGCAAAAGAAAAATTAGATATGGCAATAACAGATTATCAATTATCACAATTATCTACAGAAACAAAAGGAAAAACTTTTGAACAAGCGGTAGAAGGAGTTGGAGGAACAGCAACACATAATGATGAAACAAAAGAATATGATGTAGAAATAGATGGACTAACATTTAAAGTAAGTGATGAAATATTAGGTAAAAAAGAAGAAGAAAAAACTCCAAAAATAGAAAATGGAGATAACATAGAAGGAACAGAAAATGGAACATTAACAGGGAAAAAGTATGGATATAATAATCCAGTAATACCAGTAGGCTTTAAAGCATTAAATACAAATGATGCACAATGGGTTGAAGAAAATGGAATAGTAAAAGATTGGAATGAAGGCTTAGTAATAACAGATGCAGAAGATAATGGAAATGAATTTGTATGGGTGCCAGCGTATGTAGGAGAAGAAAAAACCGAATATACAGCAAATAAAATACCAAAATATGAAAAATGGGACGGAAGTACAACTTCTGTGAAAAAAGATGATACAACTAATGATACATTGCCGATGTTAGATGATGGTGCAACACAAGACCAAATAAAAGAATGTGAAGAGAAACAAATAGAAAAATATGGAGGATTTTATATAGGAAGATACGAGGCAGGAACAGCGTTAAATTATAGTTCAAGAAATACAACAGCCCAACCAATTGTTCAGCAGTATCAAAAGCCTTGGAACCATATAAGTTATGATAATGCAAAGAAAAGTGCAGAGAGTATGTATAAAACTGATGAAGTACAAAGTGTATTAGTAACAGGAACAATGTGGGATACAGTAATGAAGTGGTTAGAAAATAATGATGTAAATGTACAAACTCAAACGAAAGACACTGCTTGGGGAATTTATTATGATGTAGCAGTAACAGGAGTAAGTGGATATTATGGAGATTCAGACGGAAAGAATGATGAAGAAAAAATGGCAGAGAGTAATTGGAAAAATGCAACGATTAAGCCAAGTGATGAATCAGATATATTAAAAACAGGAGAAAGTGAATTTACCAAAAAGAAAAATATATACGATTTAGCAGGAAATATGTGGGAGTGGACAAATGAAATCTACTTTTATAACCGTGTGGAGCGTGGAGGCAGTTACAGCACCTATGCTTCGGGTGATCCTGCAGCGTATCGTGACGACGTTGTTGCTTCGAATGCTAACGGCCGCTATTCGTTTCGTCTTGGGCTTTATATAAAGTAGCACTGGAGAATACAAAAAATTATGTAAACTAAAAACTATTAACAAAAATTGACATATTAAGATAATTTTGGTATAATGTATTTAACATAATGTAGAGCGACATAAAAAATAATTTTTTATGTTGGAGGTAGTTCAAAATGACTGAACAAAAAACTGTTGTTGGTAACAACGAAACGAAAGAAATTTGCCCATCTTGTAATGGCTCAGGGGTTTTAATAAATCCTATATGTAAAAACATGTATGGACCTTATGGTGGGTTGATAGTAGACCCAGGTTTTTGCCCAACATGTAAGGGTAAAGGTATTGTTACAGAAAAACAGTAAAGTAAAAAGTCAAAAGTGAAGGGAGGTTCAAAAAACCTCTCTTTACTTTTGTAAAAAATTGTATACAATTTTTAAAATTTATGATATACTTTGTACATAAAATTAAATATGAGAAAGGAAACAAAAATGGAAAATCGTATATATGAGCCAATGCATATTGAAAATTTAAAAGATATGTTAAAGAAATCTGGTAATTTATATGGAAATAGACCTGCATTCAAATTTAAAACAGAAAAGCCAGGAGAATTTAAAATAATTACACATAAAGAATTTAGAAAAGATATAGATTATTTAGGAACTGCATTAATAGATTTAGGGTTAAGATATAAAAGAATAGCAGTAATATCTGAAAATAGATATGAATGGTGTACAGCATATTTAGCAATAGCGTGTGGAACAGGAATAGTAGTTCCATTTGATAAATCTTCACCAGAAAATGAAATTAGAAACCTTATAGAAAGGTCTAATGTAGAAGCAATATTCTTTTCAAGAAAATATGATGATATTATGAAAAGGATAAAAGAAAAAGGAATAGGCAAATTAAAATACTATATTTCTATGGATTTAGAAGAAACAGAAAACGGAGTATATTCACAAAAAGAATTAATAAAAAAAGGTAAAAGTTTATTAATAAATGGAAATACAAAATTTATAGATGCTGAAATAGATAGTGAAAATATGGGAATGATGTTATTTACATCTGGAACTACTGCATTATCTAAAATAGTAGCATTATCACATAAAAATATATGTGCAAATATTATGGATATTGCATCAGTTATTAATATAACAGAAAATGATACTGTACTTTCATTTTTACCTTTGCACCATGCATTTGAATGTACTGTTGGATTTTTATATATGCTATATAAAGGTGCTTGTATTGCATATTGTGATGGCATAAAACATATTGCTAATAATATTAAAGAATATGAAATAACAGCAATGATTTCTGTGCCAGTTTTATTTGAAAATATGTACAAACGTATTATGAGAAATATAGAGAAAAAAGGAAAATTAAAAAGTGTTCAAAAGGGAATAAAAATAAGTAATGCATTATTAAAAATTAATATAGATGCAAGGAAAAAGATATTTAAAGAAATACACGAAGTATTAGGTGGTAAAGTAAGACTTTTTGTTAGTGGAGCAGCAGGATTAGATCCAGCAGTAGAAAAAGGCTATAATGATTTAGGTTTAAAAATTGTACAAGGATATGGGCTAACAGAAACATCACCTGTAATTGCGGCAGGAAATGATTTATATACAAGAATTGGCTCAGTTGGAAAAGTATTTCCAAGTTTAGAAGTAAAGATAGATAATCAAAATAATGAAGGAATAGGAGAAATACTTGTAAAAGGTCCAAGTGTAATGATAGAATACTATGGAAATGAAGAAGAAACAAATAATAGTTTAAAAAATGGTTGGTTTCATACAGGAGATTTAGGCTATTTTGATAAAGATAATTTCTTATATGTAACAGGAAGAAAGAAAAATGTTATAGTATTAAAAAATGGTAAAAATATTTATCCAGAAGAACTTGAAAATTTAGTAAATAGAATAGATGGTGTCAAGGAATCAATTATTTATGGAAGAAAAGATAAAGATGATGATACAAAAATATGTGTTAAAATTGTATATGATATAGACGCTATAAAAGAAAATTATAATATAGAAAGTGAAGAAGAAATATATAATTTAATGCATCAAAAAATAAAAGAAGTAAACAAAAAACTACCAATATATAAATACATTAGAGAAATAAGTATAACACAAGAAGAATTAATAAAAACTACAACAGCAAAAGTAAAAAGACAAGAAGAACTTGCAAAAATTTTAAGTAAAACATAATAAAAATAGTTCTAATTATTTCATTTATTACATACACATTATGTATAAACATAAGATTAATATGTGGAGGTAATAAATGAGAATTAATGTTAAAGAGAACAATAAGATAAAAGATAAAATAATAAACCATATAACAGATAATATAAAAGAATATGCAACAGTTATTTTAATATTTTTTATAGGCATTATTTTAGGAATAATATTTATAAATAATATAAGTACAGAACAAGAAACAGAAATAAGCTCATACATAAATAACTTTATTAATTCAATGCAATTAGATAGTAACATAAATTTATTTGGACTTTTAAAAGAATCTATATCTTCTAATATTGTATTAACATTATGCTTATGGTTTGCTGGTTGCACAGTAATAGGAATGCCAATAGTATATGGAATAATTGCTTTTAGGGGTTTTTGTATGGGTTACACTATATCTTCTTTAATTGCAATATTGGGCATTGGAAAAGGTTTAGCATTTGGTTTGTCTACAATATTATTACAAAATTTATTATTAATACCTGCTATATTTGCAGTTTCTGTTAGTGGAATAAAATTATATAAGTCTATTATGAAAGATAAAAGAAGAGAAAATATAAAAGTAGAAATACTAAGACATACCGCATTTTCTGCTATAATGTGTGTAGTTATGATATTTTCTTCTTTTATTGAAACATACTTATCTTCAAATATTTTTATAAATATTGTAAAATTTATGTAAAAATTTTTAAAAAACTATTTACTTTTTTAAATTTTTTTGATATAACATATATAATTTATGTAAATATAAAATATTAATATAGGGGAGCTAAAAAAATGGAAAAACAAATCAAAAATTTTTTAGAATTTATTGAAAATGATAAAAAAGCATCTGAGAACACATTACAATCATACAGAAGAGATATCATACAATTTTCAAACTATTTAGAAACCAATAAAATTAATTATACAAAGGTAACAGAAAAAGAAATAAAAGAATACATGGATTATTTAAAAAGTATAGGTAAAAAAAGTTCAACTATATCTAGAAGTTTAGCATCAATAAGATCATTTTACCAATATTTATTAAGAGTTAAAAAAATAAAGAAAGACCCAACAATAAATGTACAATCACCAAAAATAGAAAAAAGAATACCAAATATATTATCATCAGATGAAATAAATTTATTATTAAGTCAACCAAAAAATGTAGACTTAAAAGGAACAAGAGATAAAGCAATGCTAGAATTTGCTTATGCAACAGGTATGAAGGTTACAGAAATAATTTCATTAAATGTAGAAGATGTAGACTTAGAAGAAGGAATAGTAACTTGCAAAACAGGAGAAAAAGTTAGAAATATTCCATTAGGTACATTATCTTTAAAAGCATTAAAAGATTATATAGAAAATTCAAGACCAATATTAATAAAAAATGCAGAAGAAAAATCATTGTTTGTTAATACAAATGGTAGAAGATTAACAAGACAAGGATTTTGGAAAATAGTAAAATACTATAAAGAACAAGCTCACATTTCAAAAGAAATAACACCACACATTTTAAGACATTCATTTGCAACACACTTGCTACAAAATGGAGCAGATTTAAAAGCAATACAAACAATGTTAGGACATTCAGATATATCTTCAACACAAGTATATATGCAATTTCAAAATGAAACATTAAAAAATGTATATAAAAAAGCTCACCCAAGAGCATAATATAAAATATTGATTTCAAGAGTCCGTGCAAAATACACGGACTATATTTTTAATAATAAGGAAAAAATATGTCAAAATTTTTTGTAGAAAATAATCAAATAAATAATGATAAAATTAATATTATAGGAGAAAGTTTTAATCATATTAAAAATGTATTACGTTTAAAAATAAATGATGAAATACAAATATGTGATATAAAAACTAAAAAAAATTATCTTTGCAAAATAGATTGTTTTTATAAAGATTATATTGAATGTAATATAATAAGTGAAATAGAAAAAGACACAGAACCAAATACATATATAAACATATTTCAAGGAATTCCAAAATCAGATAAAATGGAATGGATAATTGAAAAATGTACAGAAATAGGAGTTTCAGAATTTACACCAACAAGAATGGAAAGATGTGTTGTAAAAATTGAAAATAATGCTATTGATAAAAAATTAAACAGATGGCAGAAAATTGCACAATCTGCAGCAATGCAAAGTGGCAGAAATAATATTCCTAAAATAGAAAAAATAATAGATTTTAACGAAATATTTGATTTAGTAAAAGATTATGATATAATATTAGTGGCATATGAAAATGAAAAAGAAATAACTTTAAAAAGTGAATTAAAAAATATTAAAAACAATGAAAATTTAAAAGTTGCAGTTATTATAGGACCAGAAGGACGGAATAAGCGAAAATGAAATTGAAATTATTAAACAGAAAAATATTAAAATGGTTTCATTAGGAAAAAGAATTTTAAGAACAGAAACAGCACCTATTGTAATATCTTCTATAATCATTTATGAACTAGAAAACTAAATAAATATTCTTGTGAAAGGAATGTGGTTAATAATGAAAGGCGGAAAAAGAAAAGAAAAAGAAAGACAAAATAATATACAAAAATTAGGAGAAGTAATAAAAGATAAAAATAAAATAGTAAATGACTACAACAAAAAAATACATAAAAAAATATTTGAAAATGTTTTATTTGCGATAATATATGTTATATATTTTTATGTAATATATTTAGGCTCACAAAATATTGAAACAAGTATATATTTAACAGATTTAAAAGTTTTTAGTTTTGGTTTGTTAGCTACTGCTATAATAGTTTTTGAATATAGTTACAAAAAAGATAATGGTTATACAGCAATGTATGGAATCGAAATATTAATAACAGCAATCTTAACTTTATTTTTAACATATATGTCTTCGTTATTTGTAAATAGAATATATATATTAATATTATCTTGTGTAGTTGTTGTATATGTTGTTTACTTTATAATAAAATCTCTTATAATAGTATATAAAATGAAAAAACAATATTTTAAAGAAAAAGATGATATAAAAGATATTGTAAAAAATTAATAAAATACTGGAAATTTGGTAAAATATATAGTAAAATATAATAAACATATCTTATGAAAGGAATGTTAAGTATGCAATTAGTAAATATAGGATTTGGAAGCCTTGTATCAGCAGAAAAAATTGTTTCAATAGTTAGCCCAGAATCTGCGCCAATAAAAAGAATAATACAAGAAGCAAAAGATAAAGGAACTGCCATTGATGCAACCTATGGAAGAAAAACAAGAGCAGTTATATTTATGGATTCAGGTCATGTGGTATTATCAGCAATACAAACAGAAACTATTGCATCAAGATTTGAAATAAAAGAAGAAAAAAATAAAAAAGGAGATGATTTAATATGATGGTAAAACCAAGCGTAACAGAATTATTAACAAAAGCAGATAACAGATTTCAATTAGTAGTAGCAACAGCAAAAAGAGCAAGACAAATTGCAAAAGAAAATGAAAATTCATCAAATAAAGAAGAACAATCACCTGTAACACAAGCAGCTATTGAAATTGCAGAAGGAAAGGTGAAAATATGTTAGTTATATTATCTGGTGTGGCAGGGGCTGGAAAAGATACTATTAAAAAAGAATTAATAAAAAGAATTCCAGTAGTAGATACTCTTCCATCTTTTACAGATAGACCACCAAGACCAGGAGATGTACCAGGAGAAACATACAATTTTGTATCAACAGAAGAGTTTCAAGAAATGATAGAAAATAAACAACTATATGAATATAATGTACATCATAATCATTTTTATGGTACATCAAAAAAAATTTTAAATCAAAAATTAAATAGTGGTAAAATCATAGTAAAAGACATAGAAGTTAATGGAACAGAAAATTTAGTAAATATTTTAAAAGAAGATGTAAAAGTAGTAACAATATTTTTAAAAGTTGAAAAAGAAGAATTAAGAAAAAGACTTGAGCATAGAATAGATAAGCCAAGTGAAGAAGAAATTCAGTTAAGATTAGATAGATTTGATTATGAAGTATCAAAAATAGGTATGTATGATTATGTTATAAAAAATGATAATATAGAAAAAACATATCAAATTATAAGAACAATAATTGAATATGAATCAAAAAAATAACCACCTTGAAGGGTGGCTATTTGCATTATTTTTTGTCTGTACATTCTTCAAAATGAAAAAATTTTGAAAGTAAATGGGATATAGGAATAGCAACAAATGATGTCGCTATTATATAAATATTCCTAATCGTCATTAAAGGTACAACGAAAATTAATGCAGGTTTTGGGTATCGACGAAATTTGTCGATATAATCTGCTTTTAGGTTATTTAACCCAAAAATAAAATCTGAAAGCATAGAATCATTTTTTTTCATTTTGCTCACTCCTTTTTAAGTAACAATGAAACTATACTAAATTTTTATACATTATATACTATTTTTTAATTAAAATCAACATAAATATTGATTTTTTATAAATTTTATAATATAATAAAAATCGTTTATTAGATACTTTAATGTAAGAATTTAATATAATTAAAGAAAGGAAATACTATAATGAAGGCAATAGATATTAGAAATAAATATTTGAATTATTTTAAAAGTAAAGGACATGTTATAATACCAAGTGCACCTTTAATACCAGAAAATGATCCATCAGTATTATTTACAACAGCTGGCATGCACCCATTAGTACCTTATCTATTAGGAGAAAAACATCCACAAGGAAAGCGTCTTACAGACTATCAAAAATGTTTAAGAACAGTAGATATAGATGAAGTAGGAGATAATAGACATTTAACTTTTTTTGAAATGCTAGGAAATTGGTCTTTAGGAGATTATTTTAAAGAAGAATCAATAAAAATGAGTTTTGAATTTTTAACTAAAGAACTAAATATTCCTGTTGAAAAATTATCTGTAACAGTATTTGCAGGAGATGATGATGCACCAAGAGATACAGAAAGTGCGGAATATTGGAAAAAAGTTGGAATGCCAGAAGATAAAATTTATTATTTTGGAAAAGATGATAACTGGTGGATAGCAGGAGAAGAAGGACCTTGTGGTCCAGATACAGAGATGTTTTATGATACAGGAAAACCTGCGTGTAGTGAAAATTGTAATCCATCATGTGATTGTGGAAAATATGTTGAAATATGGAATAATGTTTTTATGGAATATTATAAAACAAAGAACGGAAAATATACAAAATTGGAACAGAAAAATGTAGATACAGGGTTAGGTTTAGAAAGAATTAATATGTTATTACAAGGAAAAGAAACACCTTTTGATACAGAAATTTTCTTACCAATAATGGAAAAATTAAAAGAATTAGCAAAAAATGATAATATTAGCAGTAGAAGAATTGTTGCAGAACATTTAAGAGCAAGTATGATGATTATTGCAGATGGTGGTAGACCAAGTAATATTGATAGAGGATATATATTAAGAAGACTAATAAGAAGAATGACAAGACATTTAAGCAAATTAGAAATTAGTTTAGATAATATAGATGAATTAATAGATTTGAATATAGATGTTTTAAAAGAAATGTATCCAGAATTAGTAGAGAAAAAAGAAACAATAAAATCAGTAATATTAGAAGAAAAAGATAAATTTATGAAAACTCTAGTTAATGGAGAAAAAGAATTTGAAAAAGAAATATTAAAAGCAAAAAATGAAAATAAAGATAAAATAGATGGCAAAACTGTATTTAGATTATATGAAACATTTGGATTTCCGCCAGAAGTAACAGAAGAATTAGCAGAAGAAAAAGGTTTCAAAGTTAATTTAGAAGAAATAGATAGTTTATTTAAAGAACATCAGGAAAAATCTAGATTAGGAGCAGAACAAAAATTTAAAGGTGGACTTGCAGATCAAAATGAAATAACTATAGCATATCATACTGCTACACATTTATTACACAAGGCTTTGAAAATTGTTTTAGGTGATCATGTAAAACAAGCAGGTTCAAATATAACTAATGAAAGAATGAGATTTGACTTTACACATCCACAAAAAGTTACAAAAGAAGAACTTGAAAAAGTAGAAGAAATTGTTAATGAACAAATAAAAAGAGAATTAGATGTAAAATGTGAAGAGATGACTTTAGAAGAAGCAAAAGCATCTGGTGCAATAGGTTTATTTGAAAATAAATATGGGGATATTGTAAAGGTATATACAATAGGAGATTTCAGTAAAGAAATTTGTGGTGGTCCTCATGTATCTAATACAAAGGAATTAGGTACTTTTAAAATAAAAAAAGAAGAAGCATCATCAGCAGGTGTAAGAAGAATTAAAGCGATATTAATAAAATAGTAAAAAAACTATACAAAAGATAAAAAAAATGTTATAATATATATAGGTATGTACAAAAGTAAGAAAGGGTGATATTTATGTTTAATAGTAAATATAGTAATATTTTAACAATTGTTTTAATAGTAGCAATTATAGCAATAGTCTTATTATTAATATATTTTGGATATGATATTTATAGAAAATATTATTCAAATAAGACTGCAGAAGATGGTTTTAATGAATTTCAGCAACAAGTTAATAAAATACCTGGTGGAAACAGCAATTCAAATAATGCTGGAGATGTTAATTTTAGCATAGAACCTTTAAATACTATACCAAGTGATAATACAAACAATGTCCCAGGAGGAACTACTATTGTAAAACCAAAATATGAAGGTTATACGTCAGTAGGAACAATCGAAATATCAAAAATAAATTTAAAACAACCTATATTAGAAGGTGTATCAGATAAAAAATTAGATACAGCAGTATGTTTACAATATGGAAAATTAAATGAGATTGGAAATGCAGTTATAATAGGACATAATTACAGGAATGGAACATTTTTCTCAAATCTTTATAAATTATCTAATGGAGATAAAATAATAATTACTGATTATATGAATAGAAAAGTAACTTATACTATATATAGTATATTTGAAGCAAAACCTGAAGATACATCTTTTTATCAAAGAGATACAAATGGTTTAAGAGAAATAACTTTATCAACTTGTACAGACGATAGCCAAAATAGAACAATAATTCTTGCAAAAGAATAATACATATTAAAGAAATAAGGTGATATAATATGTATGAGAAAAAATATGGTAATTTTTTAACAGTAATACTTATAATTTCAATAATTGCTGTTGTAATATTATTAGGATATTTCATATATGATGTATATACAAAATATCATTCAAGTAAAGAAGCAGAAGAAGCTGTAAATGCATTTCAAAATTTAGTTGCAAGTAATAAAAATACTGTTAATAATATAGATACGAATTTAATTAATGGTATTGTAGAAGAAAATCAAATTATTACAGAAAATCCAGAAACACCTAATAACACAGATGGTGGTTCTGGTACAGGAAGTAGTGGTAATAAAACTTCTTCTGGTAATGGTGGCTCAACAAGTAAATATGCAGGATATACCATGATAGGTACTATTGAGATTCCTAAAATTAATATAAAAACACCAATTATAAAAGAGTTAACAATAGATTCATTAAAAAAAGCCACAATTTTAATATATGGAAATATTAATGAAGAAGGAAATGCTGTTATAATAGGTCATAATAATAGAAATGGAACATTCTTTTCTAACTTAAAAAAATTAAATGCAGGAGATACAATTAAAATTACAGATTATACTGGATTACAAATTGTTTATGAAGTATATGATAGATTTGAAGCAACACCTGATGATACTTCATTTTATCAAAGAGATACAAATGGTTTAAGAGAAATATCACTATCAACATGTACTGATAATGATGATACATTAAGAACTATTGTACTTGCAAGAGAAATTTAATTTTAAAAAATGTGAAAAAAGTATTGACAAGATAGTAAAAAATGAGTTAAAATAAATAAGTCGAGGTTATTAAACTTCGAAATGGTGGATATAGCGTAGTTGGTTAACGCGTCAGTTTGTGGCACTGAAGACCGTGGGTTCGAGTCCCACTCTCCACCCCATATAAATTTAATATTGGGCTGTAGCCAAGTGGTAAGGCACATGACTTTGACTCATGCATGCGCTAGTTCGAATCTAGCCAGCCCAGCCA
>CANQOW010000031.1 GCA_947625545.1 uncultured Clostridia bacterium | reverse complement strand
TCACACCAATAGCTATCGAAAAAGGATTAAGATTCGCTATTCGTGAAGGTGGTAGAACAGTAGGTTCTGGTATAGTTTCAGAAATAATTGGATAATAATTATTAATAGAAAATGGTTGCATTTTATGCAACCATTTTTTTTGCAAATTTTTTTCAAAAAATACCAAAAAAGCCTTGATATTTTATGCATTCTAGTGTATGATATTATATGTAAAAATAAAACTAATTATAGATATTGAGAGGAGTTAAAAAAGCAATGAAAAAAGTAATAATAAGTTTAATGATAGCATTTTTAGCATTTTCATTTTGCTCAGTATATGCTACATCAACAAATGTAACAGAAGTACAACCAAACACAAGTAAATTAGTAGAATTTAAAGAAACAGAACTAAAAGAAATAGAAGATTATACAGAAAGATATGGCTCAGAAGCATATGGATGGACAGCCTATCTTTTAAACAAAGTAAGATTATATAGTATTCCTCTATGTTTTTTAGGAGTTGCAATAGGAGCAATATATCAATACGTAATTGGAATTAGAAAATTAGATGAAAGGGACAAAGGATTTGGAATGATTATAACATTTGTAACTATATTTGGTATATGTCAAATATTACCACTTATATTTGCAATAGTAGTTAAAGGTTGGAGGAATTAACAAATGAAAGTTTTATTTGCTGTTAATAATGAAAATATATCAGAAGCAATTATAAAAATGTATCAAAGAGATTATAAAGAAATAATTACATACAAAAATGTATATTATTTTAATGCAATATTAAAAGAATTGCAAAAAGATAAATCATACGATAGAGTAATAATAAGCGAAGATTTAGAACCATTTGCAAATAATAATTATGATACAATAGATAAATTTATATTTGAAAAATTAGATAAAATTAGTGATGAAGCAACAAATGGTGGTGCAGACATACCAATTATTTTAATTTGCACAGATAGAAGAACAAAATCAGAGCCAATGCTTGTAAAGATGTTCGGAATAGGAATTTATAATGCAATTTTAGGTGATGATAGAAGTGTTGAAGAAGTTTGTAGTTTAATAAAATCACCACGTAATAAAAAAGAAGCAAAAGATTATTATAAAATAGATACAGAAGATGTTGGGTATCAATCAGAAAGTGAAGATACAGTTAGTGAAGTAGAACTACAAAATATTTTAGCACATTATAAAAGATTAGGAAAAGATGAATCTAGATATGTTGAAAGTTTTAATAATATTGCAGCACAATATAATGATAATCAATTAAGAATAATTGCAAGAATTTTACCATTAAATGTTAAAGCAGTATTAGAAGCAAATTCTCCTAAATACCAATCTGTAATGACATTTAGAGATGTACAATATAATAATTATAAAAAAGAAGAAAATAAAACTAGTGGTTTAAATATAGGATTCTTAAAAAGTAATAAAAATAAAATGACTAAGCCAGTTGTAATACCATCTGCAGTTGATATGCAAAAAGTACAAAAAATTAGTAATAAAGTAAAACCAGTTGAAGAAGAACCAATTAAACCAAAAGAAATTATAACACCAAAACAGATTGTAGAACCAGAAATAGAAGAAATTCCAATGCCAGAAGAGGAAGAAATTCCATTACAAGAAGAAGTTATAGAAACACCAAAAAGAGGAAGAGGAAGACCAAAAAAACAAGTACAACCAGAACAAATAGAAGTACCTACAACACCAAAAAAAGGAAGAGGAAGACCTAAAAAACAAGTAGACACAACTTCTTTAGATACAGTAAATTTATTTGATTTATCTAATGAAGATGAAGAAGTTACACAACAATTAAAAACACCAGTAAAAGCAGCACCAAAACCTAAAAAAACCACAAGTTTATTTGATTTAGCAAGTGATGATGACGACGATGAAGAAGAAATAGAAGAAATAAAACCAAATAATTTTTCACCAAGAAAATCACCACTAACATTTGGAAATAAAGTAGAAGAAAATAGAACAAATAATTTTTTACCTGGTTTAGAAGATGAAGAAGAAGCAAAAGAAGAAAATACATCTACAATTTTACCAGGATTTGAAGATGAACCAGTTGAAGAAATAAAACCAAGTTTTTCAAATGAATACAATAAAAATAAACAAACACAACCAAGTTTTTCAAATACATATCAAAACCAACAAAATGAAAATATAATGCAAGATAGAACACCAACATTTAATAATAAATTTAATTCATATGATAATTCTTTAGATAACTTAATAACAGGAGATAAAAAAATAATTTCATTTGTTGGAACATCAAAAAACGGAACATCATTTTTAGTAAATAATTTAGCAGAAATTCTATCTAGTATGGGAATAAAAACAGCAATACTTGATGCAACAAAAAATAAAAATTCATTTTATATATATACAAAAAATGAAGAAGAACTAAGAAAAATTGCATATTCAAGTTTTGAAAATTTAAGAAGTGGAAGACCACAAGGAATAGATGTAAATAAATATTTAGCAGTATATACATCATTACCAGGTGAAGATGCACAATTGCAAGATTATAACAACATTTTAACAACATTAATTCAAAACTATTCAGTAATATTAATAGATTGTGACTTTGAAACAGAAATAGGATATTTTGAAAAAGCAAATGAAATATATTTAGTGCAAAGTATGGATATTTTAACTATTCAACCACTTACTGCATTTTTAAGAGACTTAAAATCTAAAGATGTTTTAAGACCAGAAAAATTAAGAGTTGTAATAAATAAAGAGTTAAATGTTAAAGATTTAACTCAAAAAGCAATAGTAGGAGGTCTTGCAAATTACAATGACCCTGCAATGTCATTTATGACAGAATTATTTAACAAAGAAACAATTAAATATTATTCAATACCATTTGATATTCAAGTATATTCAATATACTTAAATGGAATTGTTGAATGTGATATTAACATAACAAAATATCCAAAAGAATTTATGAAAAGTTTAAAGAATTTAGCAAATGTGGTATATCCTTTATTAAGTAATAAATATACTGCGTTAAATAATTATGGAGGAAATAATACATTTTCAGCAAGTACAAATAACACTTTAAATATGATGAAGAATAGATATTAAAATGAGGTGATAGGCAGTGCTAATTGTAGTAATATTATTAGTAATAATTATTGGAGCATTAATAGCATATAACTTTGTAATATATAAAAAATTAAAAGAACTTAAACGTGTAAAACAAGAAGTATTAAATTTAGATGTAGTACAAGGTTTTATGAGTACAATAGGAAATCAAGCATCAGTTGATGATAAAATAAAAAGAGTAAATGAAATAATTGTTGAGCAATATAAACTAGATTCAGATGAGATAAAATTTAATATAAAATATTCAACCATTGTTATATTTGATGGAACAACCTATGTTGTTAAAGCATCTAATGTTGATGAAAAACATTGGAATACATTATCAAATCTACACAATGAAGAAATATTTAAAGATAGTATTACTACTGCTACACCAAAATATATTACAGTAAATAATGAAAACGAAAGACTTCCATATCAACAAATGGAATTTGGAAGAGCAAAATCTGCAATGTTCTTTCCATTATACATAGATAATGTATATATAGGATATTGGATAATTGAAAGTAATGAAATGCATGCATTTGATAAGATAGAAACTTCTTTATTAGACGTTATAAAAGAAAATATATTATCTGTATTTAAAAGTGTATCATATCAAAATATAATAGAAACAATACAAAGAAAAGACTTATTTACAGAACTAAATTCAGCAGAATACTTATATGGAAAAGGTAGAGAAATTATAGATAAATTTACTACTTCAACAGTAGGAATGTTTAGAATTACAAATCTAGAAGAAATAAATAATACATATAATAGAGAAACAGGAAACCAAGTTGTAATTCAAGTAGCAGAATATATAAAAAATAGTTTGGCAGAAGAATATATTTTTGTAAGATATATGGGACCTAAATTTGTAATAGTATTTTCAGGTATTGAACAAAATGGTGTAGTAGATTTTATAATGGACTTAAAAAAAGAGGTTGAAAATATACAAATAAAAATAGTAAATAAAAATTCAGAAGAAACTACTAAAACGAAAACTAAAACAACAAAAAAGAAAAAAACAAAAGTAGAAGAAGAATTTGTTACTCCAAAATTAAATTTCGCATTATCAAAATACTATAAAGGAACTGCATTAGAAAATGTTACAAAAAATCTTGAAGAATATTTAGATAATGCAGATAAAAGCGAAAATGAAATAAATCAAATATAATTAAAAAAAGAAGGGAATGTTAGTATATGGATTTTGATAAAACAATGAATTACAGAGTAGAGAAAGATAAAAATTTAAAAGCAAGAGAAATTTTAAAACAAGTATATCAAGCACTTGTAGAAAAAGGGTACAACCCTATAAATCAAATAGTAGGTTATATATTATCAGGAGACCCTACATATATAACAAGCCATAATGATGCAAGAAATTTAATAAGACAAATTGAAAGAGACGAATTCTTAGAAAAAATGGTAAAAAATTATATAGGATTAGATGAAGATTAATATGAGAAAATTAGGAATAGATTATGGAGATAGTAGAGTAGGTATAGCTATTTCAGATGCATTAAATATTACTGCTCAAGGTTTAGAAACAATACATCATAATGGAAACGATAAAATAGTTTTAAAAAGACTTGAAGAAATTCTAAACGAGTATGAAATAGATACATTTGTAATAGGTATGCCTTTTAATTTAAATGGAAATTCTTCTGAAAGAGTAGAAATTACAAAAAAATTTATAAATAAATTAAAATGCAAATTTAATAAAATAAAAATAGAAGAAATAGACGAAAGATTAACTACTGTTGCAGCACATAAAACTATGAATTTATTAGATATAAACAAAAATAAAAAGAAAAATATAGTAGATACAATATCAGCAGTATATATATTAGAAATGTATATAAATAAAAAATAATAGGAGGTCTTTATGAAATTATTAAAGAAAATAAATCTAGGTTTAATTTTAACTATAATAGTTGTATTAGCAGTTGCAATATATTCTATAAATGTTGAATTAAAGAGAAACAAAGAAAAAGATACAATAAAAACAGTTTGCGAAGATTTTATTAAAACAACCAGTGATTATGTAAGTTTACCAGAAGAATATCAAAGTTTAACAAATAAGATAAGTGAAGAAGATTTTAATAATTATATTAATGAGATGAAAGATAAATTAAAAGAAAAAATGATAGATAATAATGATGCCATAGATATACAAGCAACAATATTAGAAACAGAATTAGAAGAACAATTAGCATCTCAAAATATAGTAACAAATTTTGAAAGAAAAATAACAAAACTAAGTTCATACACTTTTGATGGAAATCAAGTTACAGTAAGTTTTAAAAGCAAAGTAGATAAAGAAATAAAATATACAGAAAATGGAGAAGAAAAAACAAAAAATGATGCATTTGATACAGTAACTGAAACAATTATATTACAAAAAGTAGATAATGTATGGAAGGTTGTATATTCAGATTTAGAATATTCAAGAGATTCTGCTTATGGGTATGCAGATTATATAAATTATTAGGAGGTTAAAATGAGTAATCCTGTTTTAGAAATAAAAAACGTAACTAAATACTTTGGAAAAACAAAAGTAATAGATAATATATCTTTAAGTGTAAATGAAGGAGAAATATTTGGTTTCTTAGGTCCAAATGGTGCAGGAAAAACAACTACAATAAAAATGGCATTAGGCTTACTTTCAATAGATGAAGGAAATATAATAATAAATGGTAATGACATAAAAAAATCATTTGAAAAGGCAATGGATAATATTGGCGGAATAGTAGAAAATCCAGATATGTATGGATATATGACAGGAAGAGAAAATTTAAAATTATATGCAAGAATTAGAAATGTAAGTCAAGATAGAATAGATAAAGTAATAAAATTAGTAAATATGGAAAAATCAGCAGACCAAAAAGTAAGCAAATACTCTTTAGGAATGAAACAAAGAATGGGACTAGCATTAACATTATTACATTCACCAAAAATTTTAATATTAGATGAACCAACAAATGGTTTAGATCCTGCTGGAATAAAAAGTTTAAGAGATATATTAAAAACAATAGCAAAAGAAGAAAAAACAGCAATATTAGTATCTTCACATATTATAGCAGAAATGCAAGCAATGTGTGATAAAATTGCAATGATAAAAAATGGGAAAATAATTAAAATTTCAGATATAGATGCTCTTTTAAAACATAAAGATAATGATAATGTAGAATGTATTGTAAAAGTAAAACAAATAGAAAAAGCAGTTAAATTACTACAAGAAAATTTAACTAAAGATGTAAAACAAGAACAAGATACAATAATAATAAATATTAATAAAAAAGATTTATCAAAAGTAACAAAAATTCTAGTATCAAACGATATAGATGTTGAAGAAATAACTCAAAAAGAAACTACATTAGAAGACATATTCTTTGATACAACAGGAAAGGAGTAACATTTATGAAATTTCTTAAACTATGTCAAAACGAAGTTATAAAAACAATGAAGAAAAAATCTACAAAATTAATGATTATATTAACACTTGTATCAATTTTAGGTGCGTTAGGATTTTCTTATTTAATAAAAGTATTAAATGATTTCACCTCAGAAACTATTTTATATGTATCAAATAATGAAGAAACTATTAATCATTTAGAAAATGAATTAAAAGATAATTCTCTATCAGAAAGAGAAAAAGGGTATGTACAAGCGCAACTTGATATGTATAATTTAGCAAATGAAAACAATGTAAACTTAAATAACATTATGTATAATTATTGGAAAGTAGAATTATTAAATGTAATAACTCAAGAAAAAGTAAATGTAGTAGATCTAAAATTACAACAAGCAAATAATACAGAAATAGAAGAAAAAGAATCACTAATTAATGAATTAATATCAATAATAAAAGAAGATAATTATAATAAATACATAGATATACAAAAACAACAAGAAAAAGAAAGTTTAGATAAAAAACAAATAACAGAAAAACAATACAACTTAAATATAGAAATATTAGACTTAATGCAAAAATATGAAATAAATAAAACAGGAACAATGGAAGACTCTTGGAAAACATCACTTTTAGATGAGATTAGAATTTTAAAAAATAATTTATTAACAGGAATAGATTCTAATTCAGGAAAAGTATTAACTGTTGAAAAACAACAAGAACAAGAAGATGTAATAAAATTAGATTTATATAAATTAGAAAATAATATACCAACAATGGATTCACTTACAGATTATAGAATGTATTATGATTATATGGCAATAGCATTTACATCAACATTTTTAAGTATAATGATGATAATGATAACAGGTTCAGCAATATCAACAGAAATATCAAAAGGTACTATTAAATTTTGGCTAATAACACCAAATAAAAGATGGAAAATACTACTATCTAAAATAGTATCTGCAGTATTAATATTATTAGTTATGATTTTAGTAATATCAATTTTAAGTGATATTATAGGAACAATAGTATTTAGAGATAACCCTGCACAAGATTATATATATGTAAAAAATGGTGAAGTACATAAAATAAACCATAATTTATACACAATATTATATAATTTAGTAAATTCAATAGATATATTAATGTTTATGTTATTTGCATTAATGCTATCAACAGTTACAAGAAGTACAGCAACATCTGTTGGAATAAGCATTGCAACATATATAGGAAGTGGAGGAATAATGTCTTTAATAAATTCATTTGTAAAATATGATTTTATTAAATTCATACCATTTAACAACTTAGGCTTAGTAGATAAAGTATTTCCTAATGCAGTATCATATATGCAATTAGAAACAATTTCTTCAATGTTAAACAATGTTTCAATAGGCTTTTCAGTTTCTGTACTTGTAGTATGTGCAATATTAATGTTAGTAACAACATTTGATAGCTTTAATAAAAGAGATATAATTTAAAAATTAGCAAATATATTCTTATTTTAGGAGGAATAAATGCAAAAGAAAAATATAATATTAAAAAATAATAAAGGTATAGCACTAATAACATTAGTAGTAGCAGTATTAATGATGTTAATAATTTCAAGTATAATAATATATAATATTGTTAGTTATTTAAAAGTAAATAATCTAAATAAGATGTATAGTGATATTAGAGTATTAAATGAACAAATATTTTTATATTTTAGTAATAATCAAAATTTACCTATATTAGATAGCAAATATTCTAAAAAATTAAATAATAATATTTTAGAAGGATATACTGCAGAAGATTTTTATGTAATTGATATAGATAGAATAGATAAAAATATAAAATCTAATTTGAATTATGGCAAAGATTATTATGATAAAAAATATAATGGAACAGATATTTATATTATTAATGTATCAACACACAAAATTTATTACGTAAAAGGCATAACAATGGACGATACTACATATTATACAATTCCTGGAGAAGATAATTATACGAAAGTAGAAGAAGGTTTAGTATATGCAAATCCACCTATTCTAGAAAATGGTTTAAAATCTGTAAAATATAATGGAAGTTCTGCTAGCGAGATAAGCCAATATGATGTAAATTGGTATGATTATAGTGGAGATATTTCTAATTGGGCAATAGCAAAAAAAGCAGATAATTCTTTATATATGTGGGTACCAAGATATGCATATAATAAAAAAGATAATCAAATAGTATTTTTACAAGGAACCACAGATAAACCAATTAGAAAAGAAGATGAAGGAAAAATAGATTTTACAACTGGAGAATGGCTAATACCAAGTGCATTTCAAAATAAAGAAAAAGAGCAATTTACAGGTATTTGGTTAAGTTTAGAAAGTGATTATAATAAAATAAAAACAATAGAAGATTTAATAAAAGCAGTATATGATTTAACAGATAAAGATAACATAAATGGAGAACAAAATATAACAATAACAGGAAACGAGTTTACTTATTATAACCCTGTAATACCAGTAGGTTTTAAAACAGTACCAACAAAAGATGCATCTTGGAAATCTTCAAATGGAACACAAGTAGATGGTTGGAATGATGGTCTTGTAATAGAAGATAAAGACGGAAATCAGTTTGTGTGGGTGCCAGTAGATGGAACAAATGTAAAATATGAGAAATTTATACCAGAAATAAATAAAGTTAATGAAGATGCTGGAAATATTTTAAAAGATATAGAGGAATTTAAGGATGATAATTTACCAAATAATGTGAAATTATGGTATAGTGATAATATAAAGGATAAAGAGTTACAACAAATAAATCAATATCAAGGATTTTATATAGCAAGATATGAAGCAGGAATACCAGAAGATATGACAGAAGCAATTAATAATACAAGTAAAAGAAATGTAGAAGGAATACCTGTAAGTAAGAAAAATCAAATCCCTTGGAATTATATATATTATACTCCTGCTCAAGCTAGTGCTGAAAAAATGTATAATAATGAAAATATAACAGAAAATGTAAATCAAAATGTAAAAAGTGGTTTATTAACAGGCAGAATGTGGGATGCAACAGTAAGTTGGCTAGAAAATAAATATACAAAGGCTGAAATTGAGGGTAATAGTATATCTATTGGAAATTATTACAAAGGAATAGTAGAAGGAATAACATGGTATTCAACAGATAATGGAGCAAATTTCGTTAACTCACCTTCACCAATTAATAAACCAGAAAATACTAGATGGCTTTTAAAAACAGGAAATACAGAATATACAAAAAGAAATAATATATATGATTTAGCAGGCAATATGTGGGAATGGTCAAATGAAATTTATAATTCAACATCTAGAGTATCTTTTAGAGGTGGAGATTATATGAGTCCACCAGAAAATAATGTTGAAGCACTTGCTTTTCGTGGATATTATGCTCCAACTACTGCCCAAGGTAATATAGGATATAGAGTTGCATTATATATTAAATAAAAATCTTCAATTTTCCTATACAATAAGAATAATGGGCGATTTTAATCGTCCATTATTCAATGAATCTTATAATCAATAAATAATTTATAAAAAATCAAAACAATATATTGACAAATTGTTAAAAATATTATATAACTATTATATCAAAAAAATCTAAAAATTCTTATACAACTTAGAAAAAACAAAGAAAAAAGGCAATTCAGCCAAAATTAATCAAAAAGTAATTCAATTTAATAACAATAACTTTCAATTACATTATGAATTTAGCATAATTACTTGAAAATAACAAATTAAAATGATAAAATAAACGAGGTGTAGTATATGGAAGAAGACGATATAAAAAAATATATTAAAGAAAAAGAAGGGCAATTTTTAGAAAGAAAAAGTATAAAAACAGATATAAGAACTATTGCAAATGCAATAATAGGTTTTGCAAATAGTGATGGTGGTAAACTAATTATTGGAATAAGTAATGGTAAAATAGAAGGAATAAATGAATATAAATCAAAAATAAATGAAATTTTACAAGTATCTATTGATTATACTATACCAACTGTTAAAGTAGAAAATAAATTCATAAATTGTAAAAACTATAAAGGCGAAGAAGATAAAATATTAGTATTAAATATTGAACCAAGTTTAAAAGTACATACAAATCAAAAAGATGAAGTATACTATAGAATTGGAGACGAAACAAGAAAATTATCTTTTGAAGATAGATTACAACTTATGTACGATAAAGGAGACATTTACTTTGAAAATACAATAATAAAAGATGCCACAATAGAAGATATAGATTTTAAACAAGTAGAAAAATATAAAGAAATGATAAAATATAGAAAAAGTGCATTAGATTTATTATGTGAAGATTTAAAAATTATAAAAAACACAAATAAAGGTTATGAAATAACAGCAGTAGCATTATTAATTTTTGGGAAAAATCCGTCAGAATATTTTCCAAGAAGCAGAATAAGATTTTTAAGATATGATGGTATAAATGAGGGTGTAGGATATAATATGAACATTATAGAAGATATAATAATAGACGGAAACTTACCTACATTAATTAATAAAACAATAAAAATAGTTGGAAATAAATTAAGAAAATATACTAAACTAGGAGCAAATTCAAAATTTGAAACAATACCAGAATATCCAGATTTTGTATGGCAAGAAGCAATTATAAATCGGAGTATGCCATAGAGATTATAGTATAAAAGGAACAGATATAATAATAAAAATGTTTGATGATAGATTAGTAATTGAAACTCCGGGAAAGTTACCAGGTCTAGTAAAAATAAACAATATAAGAAAAACACATTTTTCAAGAAATCCAAATATAATGAAAATATTAAAAGAATATTCATTTGTAAGAGAACACGGAGAAGGTGTAGATAGAATGTTTGACGGAATGGAATTAGCAGGATTAGAAGCACCAGAATATGAACAAAATTCTTTTATGACTATATTAACACTAAAAAATGGAAAGCACAAAAGCAATTTAATAAATGAAGAAGAAACAAAATATGTAAGATTAACTAAAGAACAAATAGAAAAATTACAAATATTATTAAAAAGGGAGTAAAATATGTCAAAATTTGTACACTTACACGTTCATAGTGAATTTAGTTTATTAGATGGAGCAAATAGAATAAAAGATTTACCAGTACGAGCAAAAGAACTTGGAATGGATGCAATAGCCATAACAGACCATGGTGTAATGTATGGCGCAATAGATTTTTATAAAGCATGTAAAAAAGAAGGAATAAAACCAATAATAGGCTGTGAAGTATATGTTG
>CANQOW010000030.1 GCA_947625545.1 uncultured Clostridia bacterium | reverse complement strand
AATATATAAATTTACAAGATATATTTGATATTTTAGAAAAATATGGTATAATATATATTGATGGTGCATTATTCTAGTTGTACCAACTATTATGAGGGTGGGGCTAAAAATCCACTAAAGAGCGTATCGATGAAGTTTTTTGCTAATGCGCAAAACGCCCAGTCTTGTGTGTTATCAGGAAGTAAGAATTTAGGGTAATACGTAATGGCATACGTAGGATTCCCTTTTTTCGCGGAGACTTAAAAAAATATTTTTTAAGTATAACCTATATAAAGTGCCAAGACACAATATATAGTGTAGCTTGTCTCGAGTGGTAATCTTGGGATTAACTTTTAATTTATATATGAATAATAGGCCTTTATACATATATAAAATGTTATGAAATCATTACTGCAAAAAAGACTAATAATAGTTTAAGGTACATTAAGGAAAACTTCTAGAATGTTTGCTTAAAAAAAGCATGAAGGTTTAAGGATTAAGGTACGGATTTAAGTGGTAATCTAGTTGCCTTTTTAACCTATAAAGGATATTTCTTTTAAATGGAAACGGCTAAATAGTAATATTTAGTAAGAAATAGAGAAATTCGACTAGACCTAAACCGTAAAATTTACTTAAACCTTTACCATCTATAACAAAAAGGAGAAATAAATGAAAGAAGTTAAAAATAAAAATACAAAAGAAGAACACTCGAAATATAAATGGTACATAACAGCATTTGTATTAACTTTCTTTTTATCTTTACTTTTTGCTTTTGTATCAACAACAGCAATAACGAATTTAAAATTAATACCTGCAATTTTAGTATTAATTTTAGTAATATTTATAGGTATAATATTTGATATTATAGGGGTAGCAGTTACAGTAGCAGATGAAGAAAGTTTTCATGCGAAGGCAAGTAAAAAAATAAGTGGTTCAAAAACAGCAATAAAACTTATTAGAAATTCAGCAAGAGTTGCTAATATTTGTGCAGATATTGTAGGAGATATATGTGGCGTTTTAAGTGGAGCAATAAGTGCAATAATAGCATTAAAAATTGGTGAAACATTTAATCTTAATACAAATTTACAATTTCTATTAAGTGCAATAAGTGCATCTTTAACAGTAGGAGGAAAAGCAATAGGAAAAGAAATAGCACAAAGAAATAATGAAAAAATAGTTTGGGCAGTAAGTAAAATTTTAAAATTTATATATAAATAAAATCAAAGGAGGGAATATTATGGAAGAAAAAACACAAGAAAAAAAGGAGATAAAAATAAAATACAAAACAGCAATGCTAATAATTATAGGAATTGAAATTTTATTTATTCTTGGAACAATAATTTATGGAATAATAAAATAGTAAATATAGTATTTTTTTATAAAAATTGCCAATAATATTATAAAGTATGTTAAATTGAAAGTAGGGAAAAAAATGAAATTCAAAAAATACATACTAATAATATCATTGGTATTTTTATTTTTTTTAACAACAAAATCAAGTGGTGCAACATCATTAAAAGGAATTGAAAACTTTCCAGAAAGTTATAAACCATATTTAAATGAATTAAAGTCTAAATATCCAAATTGGGAATTTACAGCATTATATACAGGTTTAGATTGGAATACAGTAATAAATAATGAATATGGAAATGATAGCAATTTAGTACCATTATCATATACAGATGAATGGAAATGTACTACACCTGGAAAATATAATGTTGAAATAGATTCAGGCTGGGTAAATGCTTCTAAAAATGCAGTTGAATACACAATGGATACAAGAAATTTTTTAAATCCTGTTAGAATATTCCAATTTGAAAAACAAACTTATGATGAAACTGTTAATACTAAAGATGGTATTGAAAGAATTTTATATGGTACAGAATTTTATAAAAGAAATGTAGAATATTATAATTCTAGTGGAAATAAAGTAATATTAGAAGAAAAATATTCAGATTTAATATGGGACGCAGCAGTTTATTCAGGTGTTAGCCCATACAACTTAGCATCAAGAATAAGGCAAGAAGTTGGACCATTTATAACACATAGTTCAATAAGTGGTAGAGTAGAAGGATATGAAGGATTATTGAATTTTTATAATATAGGTGCAACAAGTTCAGTAGAAGATTTAGGGGCAATAAAAAATGGATTAAGATATGCAAGAAACGGAAATAATGCATCACAAGAAACACAAGCAAATTTTTTACTTCCATGGGATAGCCCGGCAAAGGCAATAACAGGTGGAGCAGTATTTATTGGTAGTAGTTATATTTCAGTTGGTCAATATAATTTATATTTACAAAAGTTTGATGTAAATAATGAAAGAAAAACTTCTTTATATTGGCATCAGTATATGACAAACTGCTTAGCACCATACTCTGAATCTAGTAGTATTTATAAAGCATATAACACAAGTGGAGTATTAAATTCTTCTCTTGCATTTGTAATTCCTATATATGATAATATGCCAGAAGAAATTTGCGAAAGACCAGATATAAGACAAGAAGATTTTGAAAAAGATAATACAAGTGTTTATGCAGATGTAAGTACAGTATTAAATGTTAGAACAGGACCGGGAAGTTCTTATGATATTTTAACAACAATCTCAAGAGAAGAAGTAATGACTAGAATTGGTAGAGGAGTTCAAAATGGAGAAAGATGGGATAAAGTAAGATTAAATGATGGTCTAGTTGGATATGTTTTTCAAAGTTATATAAAAGAATATAAAGAAGAAGTTGAAGAACCACCTAAAGATGAATATTATGTAAAATTTGATAATACTTTAAGAGTAGAAGAAAATGTAATATCAAATTTAAATTATGAAGATTTATCAGTTGAAAGTATAAAAAATTTAATAGATACAAATTTCAGTATAGAAATATATAATAATAAACAAAAATTATTAGATAATACAGAAAATGTGGGAACAGGTTCTAAATTGATTTTAAAAGATACAGAAGGTACAATAAAATATGAATATGTATTTATACTTTATGGAGATGTAAATGGAGATGGAATAATAGATTCATTAGATTCATTAGTAATACAAAAACATTTATTAGAAATAAAATTAATAACAGATGAATATTTATTAAAATCAGCAAATATTCAAAAAACGGGAGAAGAGCCAACATCATTAGATATTTTAAAAATACAAAAGCATATATTAGAAATTAAATTTATTGAACAATAAATTTTTAAATAAAAATTATAAAGGGAGGAATATAATTTGAAAAGATTAAAAATAATAATTCAATTAATTATATTTTCAGTAATTTTATTAATATGCACAAAAATTAATGCAGCATCAATTACTTTATCACCTAATAAAAGTACAATGGAAGAAGGAGAAGAATTTACTGTAAGTGTAAATTTATCTGGAGCAAGTTTAGCATCATTAAATGCCAGAGTAAGTATTGATACCTCAAAAGTAGAATACTTATCTTCTAGTGAACCAAATAATACAAATTTTAATAATGAAAGAATACTTTATACTTGGACAGATGCAAGTGGTGGTGCAAACCCAAAAACAAGTGGAACTTTGGTTACTTTTACATTAAGAGCAAAGTCTAAGGGTACTGCAAGTTTTACAATAAGTGGCAATTTTTATGATTCAGAAGAAAATTCTGTAAGTTTAACATTAACTGGTACAAGTGTAAATATAAATGGAACAGAAACAGAAGAAACGCCACCACCTGTTACAGAAAATAATAATGCAGGAGAAAATGAACAGAAACCTCCTGAAGAAAATAGAGAGCCAGAAACACCTCCACAACAAAATGAAGAAAATAATAACAACAATAATAACAATAATAGTAATCAAGAACCCCCTCAACAAACTCCACAAGAAAATAATAGTTTAAATTCAAATGCATATTTATCTTCATTACAAGTAAGTGTAGAAGGAATAAGTCCTAGATTTAATAGGAATACAACCAATTATTATTTAATAATTGATAATACAATAGACACAGTAAATGTAACTGCAACACCAGAAGATGCTAATGCTAGTGTTTTAGTAACAGGAAATACTAATTTACAAATTGGAGTAAATAAAATAACGATAACAGTAACAGCACAAAATGGTACAACAAAAAGAAGTTATATAATAAATGTTACAAAAACAAATGATCCTAATAATGCAAATACAAATTTGGAGAATTTAGCAATAGAAGATGCTATACTATCACCAGAATTTAATAGAGATGTATTAGAATACACAACAAGTGTAGGCAGTAATGTTGAAAATATAAATATATTAGCAATTCCAGAAATAGAAGGTGCAACTGTAAATATAACAGGTGGAAATAATCTACAATTTGGAAATAATATTGTAACTGTAACAGTAATTGCAAAAGATAACGTAAGTTCTAAAATTTATAATGTTTCTGTATATAGAAAAACAGAAACAGAAGAAATAGAAGAAATGGCATTGCTAGAAGAAAATAATAACTTAAATAATATAGATAACAATGTAGTATCAAATAATATTAAAAATAATGTACAAAAAAATAATATTGTATTATGGATGACATTTATACTTTTATTTGTTGCATTAATATTAATACTAGGATATATAATATGGAAAAAAAGAAAAAAGGATAATTTTGGAAGATAATTTGACTATTAACATAATTTGGTGTATAATTGAAATAATGGTAAAAGTGCCATAATAAAAAATGAAAGGATGTTACCAATGGACAACCAAAGTCCTCGGGATGAGGAAAAAAAGCCAAATTTAAGCATGGAGGAAATTCGTTTATTAATTACTGTAATTGCAATTTTTGTTATGTCTTTTACTATTCAAATAGTAAAAATAAATAACGATGCAGTTGCTATTGAATTTGACGAAATTCCAAAAAAGACAGAAATTTCAGTACAGACAGATAATATTGACGAAACAGAAAATATTACTGAGACAAAAAATATTGCGAGGTCAGAAAAATTAAAGGTAACTTCTAAAACAGAAGAAGATAACCCAAAAGAAGAAATTTCTAATGTAGAAGAAAATATTTCTTATAAAAAAATTGACGAAATTGTTGAAGAAATTTCTCCTGAAATGGATATATCAGAACCATCTGGTATATCAAAAGATGATTTTGTACTCGCAATGGAAAAATGCGATTATGACAAAAACAGTGTTTTGGCAGATAATGCTGTACTAATCTGGGAAAATTGTAATGAAAGGCAAATAAATGAATTTGCGATAATAGGAATTATTGCAATTGAGTCAGGTTGGGCTAACCCAGAAGTTTCAGAACTTACTGCAGAAAAAAACAATATAATGTCCATACGTGATGATGAAGGAGAATATAAAACATATTATTCTTATTCAGAATGTATCGAAGATGCAATAAGAATTTTAGATGAAAATTACTTAGAAGCAGATGGACGTTATGCAACTGGTGGAAACCTTCAAGATATTTCAGTAGTATATGCTGAAGACACTAATTGGGCAAATAGAGTTGCAGAATGTGCTGAGATGTCAACTAGAGGGCTTAAACAAGAAGACACTAAAATTTTGTCTAAAGAAGAATAATCCTTTTTACCAAGTCAATTTTAAAATATAAATTGGCTTGGTCTTTCTTTTTTTAAAAAAACTCTTGTACTTTTGAAAAAATAACTATATAATATATAACAATTAAAGAATGGGGGAAAAAATTTGAATTTTATTGATACTATAAAACAAAAAGCAAAGAAAAATTTAAAAACAATAGTTTTACCAGAAGCAACAGATATTAGAGTTTTAAAAGCAACTCAAAAAATTTGTGAAGAAGAATTTGCAAAAATAGTATTAATTGGGGATAAAGAAGAAATATCTAAAATAGCAAATGAAAATAATATAAATATTTCTAAAGCAAATATAGTAGAACCAGAAAAATCTGAAAAAGTTAATTTATATGCAAATGAATTTTATGAATTAAGAAAAGAAAAAGGAATTACATTAGAAGAAGCAAAAAAGATAATGCTAGACCCTATATATTTTGGAGTAATGATGGTAAAATTAAATGATGCAGATGGGTTAGTTTCAGGAGCGATACATTCAACAGCAGATACATTAAGACCAGCATTACAAATATTAAAAACAGCACCAAATACTAAACTAGTATCTGCTTTCTTTATAATGAATGTTCCAAACTGTGAATATGGTGATAATGGAATATTTATATTTGGAGATTGTGGCCTAAATGTAGACCCTAACCCAGAAGAACTTGCAGAAATAGCAATATCATCTGCAAAAAGTTATAGACAGTTAATTGAAAAAGAGCCAAAAGTAGCAATGTTATCATATTCAACACATGGAAGTGCAAAATCAGAAAAAGTAGATAAAGTTATAAAAGCTACAGAAATAGCAAAAGAAAAAGATAAAGAACTAATAATAGATGGGGAATTACAATTAGATTCTGCAATTATAGAAGAAGTAGCAAAAATTAAAACACCAAAAAGCGAAGTTGCAGGACATGCAAATACATTAATATTTCCAAATTTAGATTCAGGAAATATTGGTTACAAATTAGTTCAAAGATTAGCAAAAGCAGAGGCATATGGTCCTTTATGTCAGGGAATTGCAAAACCTGTAAATGATTTATCAAGAGGTTGCAGTGCAGAAGATATAGTAGGAGTGGTTGCAATTACTTGTGTTCAATGTAATAAATAATTAATATAAAAATTTAGGAGGAAAAAATGAAAATTTTAGTAGTAAATTGTGGGAGTTCGTCATTAAAATATCAATTAATTGATATGAAAACAGAAGAAGTTATAGCAAAAGGTAATTTTGAAAGAATAGGAGAAAAAGAGGCTTTTTTAACACATAAAGTTGGTACAGAAAAATATGTAATAAATGCACCAGTAACAAATCACGAAGAAGCATTAAAAATAATATTAGAGCAATTTTTAAACGAAAAATATGGAGTTATAAAAAGTTTAAATGAAATTGATGCAATAGGACATAGAATTGTACACGGAGGAGAAATATTTGATAAATCTGTTGTAATTACAGATGATGTTATTAAAAAAATAGATGAATGCTCTACATTAGCACCATTACATAACCCTGCTGCAATTTTAGGAATAAATGCTTGTAAAAATGAAATCCCGGGTAAACCAATGGTAGCAGTATTTGATACAGCATTTCACCAAACAATGCCAAAAGAAAATTATACATATCCAATACCAGAAGAATATTATAAAAAATATAAAGTACGTAAATATGGAGCACACGGAACATCACATCAATTTGTATCTAAAATTGCAGTAGAAATGATACAAAAACCACTAGAAAATACTAAAATTGTAACATGCCACTTAGGACAAGGAGCAAGTATTTGTGCAATAGATGGTGGAAAATCAGTAGATACAAGTATGGGGTTAACACCACTTGGCGGAATTGCTATGGTTACAAGAAGTGGAGATTTAGATCCTTCTGTTGTTACTTATTTAATGGAAAAAGAAAATTTAACACCAAATGAAATGAATACAATATTAAATAAAAAATCAGGTTTATATGGTATTACAGGTTTGAATCCAGATTTTAGAGAAATAGAAAATGCTTCAACTGGAGATAATGAAAAAGCAAAAGTTGCAATAGAAATGTTTACAACAATAATTGCACAATTTGTTGCAAAATATGGGGTTTCATTAAATGGTATAGATGCAATAGTATTTACAGGTGGAATTGGAGAAAATCAAATTAATATAAGAAAAAAGATATGTGAAAAGTTATCATTTTTAGGAGTTGAAATAGATTTAGAAAAAAATAAAATAAGAGGAGAACAATTAGAAATTTCAACAAATAATTCAAAAATAAAAGTATTTATAATACCAACAAATGAAGAATTAGTAATAGCAAGAGATACTATGAATTTAATCAAGTAATATAAATTTTTGGGGGTTCTAGTAAAAATACTAGATTCGTTTTAGAGGGGAAATGAAGTTTTATATGAAGAAATTTTTGAAAGTATTAATTTTTATTGTAGTTGCATTAGTAGTAGCATGGTTGGCATATAAATTTGGGTTAATAATAGCAAATAAATTATTTTTTGCATAATTAAAAATATCAATAAACAAAATTAACATAAAACTCATAAAATATATTATAAAATATAAAGAAGGGGTGGTGTGTTAATTTTGAATTTACAAGGAAAGAAAATAGGATTTTGCTTAACAGGGTCTTTTTGTACATTTAAAACAACTATTGAGCAGATGAAAGAAATTGTAAAATTAGGTGGAGATGTTTTACCTATTATGTCTTTTAATGCCTATAACATAAATAGTAAATTTGGTAATGCAAAACAATTTATAGAAGAAATAGAAAATATTACAGGTAAAAAGATAATATGTTCTATAAAAGATGCAGAACCAATAGGACCAAAAAAGATGACAGATATAATGATAATAGCACCTTGTTCAGGAAATACTATTGGAAAATTAGCAAATGGAATTAATGATACACCTGTTCTAATGGCAGCAAAATCTCATTTAAGAAATGAGAATCCGCTAGTTATTGCAATTTCTACAAATGATGCACTTTCTCGGAAGTGCAGAGAATATAGGAAAATTGTTAAATAGGAAGAATTATTATTTTGTACCATTTAGACAGGATAATCCTATAACTAAACCAAGGTCTATTGTATTTGATTCGACATATATAGTTAAAACATTGGAATATGCATTAGAAAATGAACAAATTCAACCAATGATTTTATGAATATAATTATAATAATTTTGTAAAATTATGCAGAAGTTTTATATCAAAACTTCTGCATTTTGCTTCACAAATATGCACAGCCTAATGTAAAGTAACCTTTTAAAAATAAAACATTTTCACTTTGTGTTGCGAAACTAAAAAGTTTCATAAAGTTTCCTATACAATAAAAAAATGCATTTTTATAAAAATTTTTTAAAAAATGTATTGACTTTTGTAATATCTTTGTAATAAAATTGTAATGTAAATGAAATATATTTTTTCGAAAATCCTATTGTAGTTTTAAAGAACTTGTAGTATAATAAAAATTGTAAAAATACATAGGAGACAAAGGAGGGAGGTTTACAATGTCTAAGGCTGGCATAGTAAACGTAAGAATGGTAATTACGGAAGAAAAAATCTTATCTAATATAGATAAGGTAAACAAACTAATTAATCCAAATAACAAGAAGCAATTAGTTGAATTAGGTGATGATTCATATTTTAAAGATTTAATTGAATCAATCAAAACTTATTTAATTGAATATCCAAAAAAGAAAAATTTTCCTATTTCTGTGTATAAAGCAGCATATGGTTTAGTTGAGTACGCAACAAATCAATTTGAAGAAAATACTAAAAAAATAGAAGAATTAATTAGACAAAGAGAAAAAAATATAGGACTAGCATCTGATTTAAAAGATATTTTAAATAGTGCAATAGAAAAAGATAAAGATTGGAAAAATAATGTTAAAAATGCATCAGTTTCATTCCAAGAAGATATAATTGAAGCATTAGGAATTATAGGAAGATCAAAAAATGATACTAACGAAAATTATCAAAATGCTTTAAAATTAGTTAATGCTAGAATAAATAATTTAGAGTCTAATTTACATATAGAAATAGATATGGAAAGAATAGAAGATAGGTCAAAGGCTTTAAGCTATATAGGTATAGAAGTTGCAGATGCATTAAAAGTAATTCCAGCACCAGCAGAAGATATTAAAAATGTTGTTCAAGAATCTGTAAATGAAGTTGGAGTACAACAAGCAACAAATACATATATGGAAGAAACAAGGGTAGAAGTTAAACCTTCATTATGGTCAAGAATCAAAAATAGTAAGTTTGTTAGAACAATTAAATGTTTAATGAAAGTTAAAATTAGATTAGATGTTCCTGTATTACCAGAAGGAAAAGGTGAATAAAATTATATATATAGGTGGTCTTATGACCATCTTTTTTTTCATAATATTTTTAATATATTTACTTAAACCTATTTTTTGTAGTATTTTTTAAAAAATAATTCTGACACGCTAACGGGTATTCCCCGCCTCAAAGGGCTGTCAGACATTATTTTTAAAAAAATACTACAAAAAGGTTTAAGAGATTAATAGTCTAAAATTTAAAAAAATTTATTTTTTTCTCTTGACAATTGAGTAACAGTTCAACTATAATAAGAATAGAATATAATTGAATAAATATTCAACTAATGAAGGGAGAAATAAAAATGTCAAGAAATGAATTTATATGTGATTGTAATGTTATACATCAAGAAATAGTAGATAAAACCATAAAAAAAATGCCAGACGAAAATACATTTAATAAACTAGCAGAATTTTTTAAATTATTGGGAGATACAACAAGAGCAAAAATATTGTGGGCATTGGACCAAAACGAAATGTGTGTATGTGATATAGCAAATGTTTTAAATATGTCAAAATCTTCTATATCTCATCAATTAGGCACATTAAGACGTTCAAATATTGTAAAATGTAGAAAACAAGGAAAAGAAGTATATTATACACTAGATGATGACCATGTTAAAGGTTTATTTGAATTAGGATTAGAGCACATTAATCACTAATTGTATTTTAAGAAAGGATTTGTGGTCTTTATGAAAAAATCTGTTATAAAGATAATAATTACATTGATAATATTTTTAATAGCGTTATTAGTGCCATTTCAATTAAAAATAGTAAATAATATTTTATTTATAATTGCATATATCATAATTGGAATTGAAATAGTAATAGAAGCAATAAAAAACATATTTAAAGGAGAAATACTTGACGAGAATTTTCTTATGACAGTTGCTACAATAGGAGCATTTTTAATAGGTGAATATCCAGAGGCAGTAGCAGTAATGTTGTTTTATGAAATTGGAGAATTGTTTCAAGAGTATGCAATAGATAAATCTAAAAAATCTATCACAAGTTTAATGAATATTAGACCTGATTTTGCAAATATTTATAAAGATGGAAATTTAGTAAAAGTTAATCCTGAAGAAATAAAAATTGGAGAAGAAATAATAATAAAACCGGGTGAAAAGGTGCCATTAGATGGAATTATAACAGAAGGAAGTTCAATGTTCGATACATCTGCATTAACAGGTGAGTCTGTTCCAAGAAACGCAAAAATTGGAGATGTAATTTTAAGTGGATTTATAAATCAAAGTAGTTTAATAAAAATAAAGGTAACAAAAGAATTTTCAGAATCAACAGTAAGTAAAATATTAGATTTAGTTGAAAATGCAAGTAACAAAAAATCAAAATCAGAAAATTTTATAACAAAATTTGCAAAATATTATACTCCAATAGTAGTAATGTTAGCAGTAATATTAGCAATAATACCACCATTATTTTTACCAAATTATGAATTTTCAAAATGGATATATAGAGCATTATCATTTCTAGTTGTATCATGTCCATGTGCATTAGTATTATCAATACCATTAAGCTTTTTTGGTGGAATAGGGGGAGCATCAAGGAAAGGAATATTAATAAAAGGTGGGAATTATTTAGAACAACTTGCTAATATTAAATCGATAGTATTAGATAAAACAGGTACTTTAACAAAGGGTGTATTTGAAGTACAAAAAATATATTCTAAAAATTATGGAGAACAGGAATTGCTTGAAATGGTAGCTTATGCAGAAAATTTTTCAAGTCATCCAATTGCTTTATCAATAAAGAAGGCATACAAAAAGAAATTGTAAGTAGCAGAATTACAGAAAATAAAGAAATATCAGGTTTTGGAATTGAATCTATAGTAGATGGAAATAAAATTTTAGTTGGTAATGATAAGTTAATGCAAAAATATAATATAGAATTTGAAAAATGTAATGAAATTGGTACAATATTATATGTTGCGATAAATAATAAATTTGAAGGATATATTTTAATATCAGATAAAATAAAAGAAGATGCAATTAATTTTATAGAAGATTTAAAGAAAAATAATATAAAACAAACTATAATGCTAACAGGTGATAAAAAAGAAATTGGAGAGTATGTTGCAAATGAATTAAAATTAGATAAAGTATATACAGAATTACTTCCAAACGAAAAAGTAGAAAAATTAGAAGAATTAATAAAAGATAGTACTCCAAATGAAAAAATAGCATTTGTAGGAGATGGAATAAATGATGCTCCTGTACTTGCAATTGCAGATATAGGAATTGCAATGGGTGCATTAGGAACAGATGCAGCAATAGAGGCAGCAGATATAGTTATTATGACAGACGAGTT
>CANQOW010000029.1 GCA_947625545.1 uncultured Clostridia bacterium | reverse complement strand
TTTAATATGTATAATATTAAAACTTTACATTCTGCTAGTTTTTCGTCATCAGATGCTAATTTCAATTTAAATACCTCCTTAAAATGTTCCAAACAGTTTCTGTGTAAATTTTTCTTTCAGAAGAAAAAGGGAAAATAATATTATCTAAATTAATATTTAATTCCTTTTTTAAATCTTCAATATAAGAATCTACTTTAGTTATAGCAATTTTATCAGCTTTATTTGCAATTATAATATATGGAATGCCTGTACTTTTTATAAAGTTTAACATAAGAATATCATTTTCAGTTGGTTTATGCCTAATATCAATAATTTGAACAATTAATTCTATTTCTTTTCTTGAAAAAAGATATTCTTCAATAAATTTTCCAACTTTTTCTTGCTCTTGGTGAGACATTTTACTATAGCCATATCCTGGTAAATCTACAAAATAAAATGTAGAATCTATATTATAAAAGTTAATTTGTCTTGTTTTTCCAGGTTCACTACTTGTTCTAGCCAAATTTTTTCTATTTAATAAAGTATTAATAAAAGAAGATTTTCCAACATTAGATTTACCTGCTAAAACAATTTCAGGTAAATTATTATTAGGGTATTGCTTTGGACCTACTGCTGATATTTCAAATTTTGAATTATGAAGGTTCATAAATTAACTCCTTATTTTATAACTTCTAGTCCGCCCATATATGGTCTTAAAACTTCTGGAATAGTTATGCTTCCATCTTCGTTATAATTATTTTCAATTAAAGCAATTAACATACGAGGAGGGGCAATAACTGTATTATTTAAAGTATGAGCAAAATAATTTCCTTTTTCACCTTTAATACGAATACCTAAACGTCTACTTTGAGCATCTGTTAAATTAGAACAACTTCCAACCTCAAAATATTTTTTCTGTCTAGGGCTCCAAGCCTCAACATCAACACTTTTTGCTTTTAAATCTGCTAAATCTCCTGAACAACATTCCAAAGTACGAACAGTAATATCTAAACTTCTAAATAATTCAACAGTATAACTCCACATTTTATTATACCAGTCATAACTATCTTCTGGTTCACAAACAACTATCATTTCTTGTTTTTCAAATTGATGTATACGATAAATTCCTCTTTCTTCAATTCCATGTGCACCTTTTTCTTTTCTAAAACAAGGTGAATAAGATGTCATTGTATATGGTAAATCTGATTTTTGAAGAAGTTGACCTTTAAATTTTCCTATCATAGAGTGTTCACTTGTTCCTATTAAATATAAATCTTCACCCTCAATTTTATACATCATTGCGTCCATTTCCTCAAAACTCATAACACCAGTAACAACATCACTTCTAATCATATATGGTGGTATTACATAAGTAAAACCTTTATTAATCATAAAATCTCTTGCATAAGTAAGAACTGCAGAATGTAATCTTGCAATATTTCCCATTAAATAATAAAAACCATTTCCTGCAACTCTACGTGCAGAATCTAAATCTATTCCAGATAATTTTTCAATAATGTCTGTATGATAAGGAATTTCATAATTTGGAACAATAGGTTCTCCAAATTTTTGTACTTCCACATTTTGAGAATCATCTTTTCCAATTGGAACAGAATCATCTATAATGTTTGGTATTTTCATCATAATTTCTTTTATTTTTTCCGCATATTCTTCTTCTAATTTTTCATTTTCTACTAATTCTTCATTAATTTTATTTACTTCAAGTTTTATTTTTTCTGCTTCTTCTTTATTTCCTTGTTTCATAAGAGAACCAATTTTAGAACTTAAATTATTACGATTCATTCTAAGTTCATCACCATGTACTGTTAATTCTCTATTTTTTTTGTCTAATTCAAGAACTTCATCAACTAATGGTAGTTTATGGTCTTGAAATTTCTTTTTAATGTTTTCTTTTACTTTTTCTGGGTTTTCTCTTAAAAATTTAATATCTATCATTTTTATAACATCCTTTCTTTTATTGTATAGGAAAAATCGAAGATTTTTCTGTATACAAAAAGGTTAATTTACATTGGGCTGTGCATATTTGCGAAGCAAAATGCACATGTGTGCGTCGAAAGCTATGCTTTCGCTAACGCACAATTTTCTTACATAACATAAAGTTTATCACGAATTTACTATTTTTACAAGAGAAATATAAAAAAATTAGTAAATTATTTGACAAATGTTAAAATATGTGGTATTATTTAGATACAAAATAATTTGTTTGAAATTCATTTGTATTCAAATATGTAGAAAATATGTGTATCTGCGAATGCACATATTTTTTTATTGTATTTTTCTTATATAAGAACAAATCTCGCTTCGCGAGACCTTTTCTCTACATCTTAAATTTTGCTATCTAAATGCAAGGTCTCAAAGAAGCGTAAAGATTTGTTGACGCGAAAATTTACAAAGTAAATTTTCTGTGCAATGTTATATTATATAAAAAAATAGGGCTAGGCTGCGACCTAAACCCTATTTTGACTATGTATTTATATACTTAGTCTTTTGTTGTTTTGTCTTCTTTTACTTGATTGTTTTTTTGTTGATTATGTTGTAATATAAAGTTTTTTTCTTTTTCTTGAATTAATCTATCAATCAAGTTAAGAATTACATCATTTGTATTCAAAATGTAGACCCCCTTTCCGCTCTTTAGAAAGAGCTAGCCTTTCTTTTTGCGTAAGGTTAACATATATAATACTATATTTTTGTTAAATAAACAATAAAAAATATAAAAGTTTTAGAATTATTTTTCGACAAATTAAAACACAATTACGTCCATTTCAGAAGTAGCATTACTATTACCATAAGGATAAATAACATATAATACACCGTTTTCACCCAAAAAGAAAATAGAAGTATTATCAATATTATAAATATCACTATTCAAATCTCTAATATATACTGCAGTATAGCCTAAGTCTTTTAAAGACTGAGAAGCAATATTTGCTTTTGTAATAGTTTCTTTAATTTTTTTACTTGCAAAATTTTTAGAAACACCTTTTAAAGATAAAATCTCATCAAATTTTACTTGCTCATTTGTAGTTAAATTATAATTATAAGTTTGAACTAAAACCCTTTGAGCAGAATCCCCCATTTTAAGTGTAGCCTTAACAACTAAAGACAATATATTTGAATTAACATAAGCCATATATTGAACATCATATAATTGATTATTATAATTATTAGATTGTGCTATTATTTCACTAATTTTATTTTTAAAAGTAGTATCAATAGAACTGTTAATATTGTTTGCTATTGAATTATTAATATTAATGTATGGAATTTTAGCGTTAATACTATATTTACTAGGAATTTGTTCAGTAATTTCGTAAGAAGTATAAACTAAATCTTTACTATTATTTTTTTTATTTATTGAAGAAACATTTATTCCTTGGTAATTAATATCATTTAAAAATATATTTGAAAAATTATTTACTAAATCATACTCATTAATTTCATCAGTCTTAATATTATTTTGAGAACTAATATTAGGTGAAGGAATATTAAATTGAGAATAAATAGCAAAAATTATTGAAATTACACAAATTATACCAATTAAAATAAATAACAATTTTCTTAAATCCATAAAAACTCCTATTTCCTTATATAAAAAGTTTCTTATTTTATATTATAGCAAAGAAAAGTTAATTTTTCAATAAAAATATTGACATTTAATACCAAAAGTTATATAATATTAATAGCAATATTGCATAAAGGTTTCGCAAAAATGTGTATGCAATAAAAAATACCAGGAACTACAACTTCCTGGTATTTTCTACTTGTTAGTCTTTTTTATCACTTAAAACTATGTAAACAATAATAAGTGCTAACAATTTCATAAGGTTTCGCATAATTTATGTATGCCTCCTTTCCACCTTTAAGTGAAAGGTAAATTTATTATAAATTTTTATTTAAGTATTTGTCAATAAAAATAAGCAAAAAAATGTTAATTTTTCAACTCTTTTCTTGACTAAAACTAGATTATGGTGTATTATATTTAGAGTTAAGTAAAAACTATATAATGTATAGAATAAAATATAAATATATAAAAATTAAAAAAAGTTAGGAGAAAAAAACAATATGTTATGTTCAGTTTGCAAAAAAAATACTGCAATAATATTTACAAATAAAATCTCAGAAGATAAACCAAACGAAATGGTAGGTTATTGCTATAACTGTGCTAAACAAAAAGGAATAAATCCATTAGATGTTATGGCAAAACAAGCAACCATATTAGAAGGCGATAATATAAATTTAGAAGACATGTCAAATCAATTTGAATCAATGTTTAATGACATTAGCGAAAATCTAAAAAATCAAGATATAGAAATAGAAAACTTAGATAATGGAAACGGAATATCATTAGGAGCATTGCTTGGAAATATGTTTTCTGAAAACAACAAAAATGAAATAAATGGCGAAGAAATAAATAATTCAGGAAGCAATAAAAAAGTTAGAGTAGAAAAAAAGCAAAAAGAAAAGAAAAAAAGAGTATTAGATATATATGGAACAAACCTTACAAACAAAGCAAAAAACAACGAATTAGATGCAGTAATAGGTAGAGATAAAGAACTACAAAGAATAGTACAAATATTAAATAGACGTTCTAAAAATAATCCATGTTTAATTGGAGAGCCAGGTGTTGGAAAAACTGCAATAGCACAAGCATTAGCAATAAAAATAGCACAAAAAAAGGTGCCAGCAAAATTATTAAATAAAGAAGTATATTTATTAGATATGACATCAATAGTTGCAGGAACACAATTTAGAGGTCAATTTGAAGCAAGAATGAAATCAATTATAGAGGAATGTAAATCTCTTGGAAACATCATTTTAGTAATAGACGAAATTCATAATATAATTGGAGCAGGAGATAGTGAAAACTCTATGAATGCAGCAAATATATTAAAACCATCATTAGCAAATGGAGAGATACAATTAATAGGCACAACAACTTTAAGAGAATATAGAAAATATATTGAAAAAGATTCTGCATTAGAGAGAAGATTCCAAAGTGTTTTAGTTGATGAACCTAATATTGAAGATACAATTAATATACTAGAAGGAATTAAAAAATACTATGAAGACTTTCATAAGGTAAAAATATCAAATGATGTTATAAAACAAACAGTTATAATGTCTGAAAAATATATACATGATAGATTTTTACCAGATAAAGCAATAGATATTTTAGACGAAGCATGTTCAAGAATAAATTTAAACAATAAAGCACTATATAAACTAGAAATATTAAAAAATGAATTAAAAATTGTACAAGAGCAAAAAGAAGAAGCAGCACAAGCAGATTCAACAGAAGATTATCAAAAAGCAGCAGACTTAAAAACAAGAGAATGTCAATTAATAGAAAATATTAATAAATTAAATTCAACATTAAAATTAAAACAATTAACAATTCAAGATATAGCAGAAGTAATTGAAAGTTGGACTAAAATTCCTGTAACAAAAATAACAGAAGAAGAAACTGTTAAATTATTAAATTTAGAAGAAAATCTTCATAAAAAAATAATAGGACAAAATGAAGCAGTTGCAGCAGTTTCAAGAGCAATAAGAAGAAACAGAGCAGGTTTAAAAACAACCAAAAGACCACCATCATTTATATTTGTTGGACCAACAGGTGTTGGTAAAACTCAACTTGCAAAAACATTAGCTTATGAAATGTTTGGCTCAGAAGATTCAATAATAAGAGTTGATATGTCTGAATATATGGAAAGCCATTCAACTTCTAAATTAATTGGATCACCTCCAGGCTATGTTGGTTATGATGATGCAGGTCAACTAACAGAAAAAGTAAAAAGAAAACCTTATTCTATAATTTTATTAGACGAAATAGAAAAAGCACACCCAGATGTATTTAATATATTACTACAAGTATTAGATGATGGAAAACTTACAGATTCACAAGGAAATACAGTAAGTTTTGAAAATACAATAATAATAATGACATCAAATGCTGGGTCAAACACAAATACAAATTCAATAGGATTTGGAAGACAAACAGTTGATAAAAATAAAATTGAAAATTCTTTAAAAGAAGTATTTAGACCAGAATTTTTAAATAGAGTAGATGAAATTGTTGTATTTGAAAGTTTAAATAATGAACAATTAATGCAAATTGTAGAATTAATGCTACAAGATACAAAAAATGCGTTAAATGATAAGAATATAACTTTAAACTTAACAGAAAAAGCAAAAGAATTTGTATTAGCAAAAGGAACAGATTTAAAATATGGTGCGAGACCATTAAGAAGAGCAATACAAAGATATATAGAAGATGAAATATCAGAAAAAATATTAAGAGGCGAAATCTTAAATGGTCAAAATATTTTAGTAGATGTAGAAAATGATACATTAAAATTTGAAATAAAAGATATATAGTAAATGTAGGAGGGTCTAATGAAAAAATATATTCCAAATATACTAACTGTATCAAGATTTGTATTAATTCCATTTATTGTAATATCATTATTATCAGAAAATTATATTTTAGCAATAGTATTACTTACAATTTCTGGATTAACAGATATACTTGATGGGATTATTGCAAGAAAATTTAACCTTATATCAAATTTTGGAAAATTAATAGACCCTCTTGCAGATAAAGCAACACAAGTATCATTGCTAGTTACACTTGTATTTCAAGATATTATTCCATTATGGATATTGGTAATAATATTTGTAAAAGAAATTCTAATGATATCTGGTGCATCTTTTCTTTATGGTAAAGATTTAGTAGTTTCAAGTAGATGGTATGGAAAGCTATCTACTGTAATGATATATTTAGCAATGGTAAGTTCATTTATTATCAATTGGTGGAATAAACCATTATTAAACCACCCAGAATATAGTGCTTCCCTTTTACCTGAATTTGATGTTTATTTATATATTTTAGCAATTCTTTCAACAGTATTTTCTTTAATAATGTATTGGAGAGATGATTTTAGAAAAAAAATAAATAAAGATTCTTTATAAGAAAATTTAGATTATTTTAAGATAAACTTAAATTTGAAGCCTTTTTGTATATTTTTTGAAAAATAATGTCTGACAGTCCAAGAGACCGGGAATACCCGTGAGCGTGTCAGAATTATTTTGAAAAAAATACTACAAAAAATAGGCTTCAATTCTAATTTTATACAAAAAGGCTTCATTTTAAATTTATCTCAATAGGCTTCATTTTGATTTCATTTTAATTTCATATAATAAATATCTTTAAAATTAGTCTATTTTTTTTTATAATTTTGGAATATTCCTTTAAAAAAATAATATACATTAGTAAATCGAATTGTACAAACATTTTAAGGAGGTATATTATAAATGGAAAATTCAAATTTATATCAGGATATTCAAACTCGTACAGATGGTGACATATATGTTGGAGTTGTAGGACCTGTTAGAACCGGTAAATCAACTTTTATAAAAAGATTTATGGATTTATTAGTTATTCCTAATATTGAAAACGAATACAAGAAAGAAAGGGCAAGAGACGAATTACCACAAAGCGCAGGCGGAAGAACAATAATGACAACAGAGCCAAAATTTGTTCCAAATGAAGCCATTGAAATAACATTAGGTGAAAATTTAAAATTTAAAACACGTTTAGTAGATTGTGTAGGTTATTTAGTAAATAATGCTATTGGTTATTTAGAAGATGATATGCCAAGAATGGTAAAAACACCATGGTCTGATGAAGAAATACCTTTTGAAACAGCAGCAGAAATTGGTACAAAAAAAGTAATACAAGAACATTCTACAATAGGAATATTAGTTACAACAGATGGAACAGTTACAGATATTCCAAGAGAAGATTATATTGAAGCGGAAGAAAGAGTAGTAAGAGAACTAAAAGAATTAAATAAACCTTTTATAATTGTCTTAAATTCTAATGAACCTAATTCGTCATATACATTAGAATTATCAAGAAAATTAGAAGATAAGTATGGTACGCCAGTAGTTCCAACAGATTGTTCAAATTTAAGTATAGAAGATATTAATAATATGTTTAGTAAAATTCTATATGAATTTCCTATAGAGCAAATGAATATAACTTTACCACGTTGGGTAGATGGCCTAGATGATGAACATTGGTTAAAGCAATCTTTATATACACAAATAAAAACAGCATTTAAAGACATAAAAATATTAAAACAAGTAGATAATGGAATTAGTAATATTAAGTCAACAGATGTAATTAATAAAACAATGTTAGACGAAATAAATTTAGGAACAGGAAATGTTAATATATCTATTGTTTTAAATGAAGATTTATTCTATAAAATTTTAACAGAAATTTCTGGAGTAGATATTTCAAATGAAGGAGATTTATTCTCAATAATAACACAATTAGCGTCAACTAAAAAAGAGTATGATAAAATTTCGTATGCATTAAATGAAGTAAAGGCAAAAGGTTATGGAATAGTAAATCCTTCAATGGAAGATTTAATTTTAGATGAGCCAGAAATTGTAAAACAAGGTTCAAGATATGGAGTAAAATTAAAAGCACGTGGAACATCAATTCACATGATAAAGGTAGATGCAGAAACAGAAATTTCTCCTATTGTAGGCAGTGAAAAACAATCAGAAGAATTAGTGAATTACTTACTTTCTGAATTTGAAAATGATCCTATTAAAATATGGGAATCTAACATATTTGGAAAAAATCTACATGAATTAGTTAATGAAGGATTGCAAAATAAATTATATCGTATGCCAGAAGATGCTCAATGTAAAATTCAAGAAACACTAGAACGTATTGTAAATGAAGGTAGTGGAGGATTAATTTGTATAATATTATAAATACTAAAAGAAGGTTCCTAAAAAGGAATCTTCTTTTTAAAATAAAAGGGGATGTTTATATAGAAAAAATCTTCTTTCAATTTTTATATATAAGATTTTTTCTTATATGAATTACATATTATTAATATAACAAATGTTTATGAACAAATTGTGAAAATAAAGTGAAAAGTTACACTTCTTCTTCAAGAGTTAAACTTAAATTTTCTGTGTTACCATTTCTATAATAAGTAACATTAATATTATCTCCTATATTATGTGTTGATATAAGGTTAGTTAAGTCGTCAATAGTAGTAATTTTAGTATTATCAACATTAGTTATAACATCTCCAACTTTTAAACCAGATTTTTGAGCAGGAGAAAAATCTAAAATTTCAGCAATATATACACCTGCTACAAGATTATATTGTTTTGCTCTATCTTCATCTAAAGTTTGACCTTTAATACCTATATAAGGTCTTTTTACTTTACCATTAGTTATTAAATCTTCATAAACTTTTTTTGTTGAATTGATAGGAATAGCAAAGCCAATACCTTCTACACCAGTTGAAGAAATTTTTAATGTATTTATACCAATTACTTTACCATCTGCATTGACTAATGCACCACCACTATTTCCTGAATTAATAGCAGCATCAGTTTGAATTACATTATATGTTGCATCAGAAGTTTTAATATTTCTATTTAAACCACTAATTACACCACAAGTAACAGAACTTTGTAATCCCATAGGGTTTCCTATTGCCATTGCAAATTCTCCAACTTTAATTGAATCAGAATCTCCTAATTCAGCAGGAACTAAATCTGCTTTTTCAATTTTTAAAACTGCCAAATCAGTTCTTTCATCTGTACCAATGATTTTAGCATCATAAGGAGTATCATCTTCAAATAAATATACTTTAACACTACTTGCTTCTCCTAATGCATAAAAAGAACTACTGCTACTTGAACTTACAATGTGATTATTTGTTAAAATATAGCCATCAGCGCTTATTATTATTCCTGAACCAGAAGATGTTGTTGTAGAAGTGTTTCTATAAAAAACTGATGTAACAGGAAATTCAACTTCAATTCCAACAATAGATGGTTGTACTTTTTCTGCTACACTAATTGAAGTATCTGAGTAATTAGCAAGTGAAACGTAATTTTGTGTTTGTGAAATGGTATTTTGAAAAGTATTTTGTGATGACGAAATATTAGAATTATTAACAATTTCATTATTATTTCCAATATTTAAAGAATCACGTATACTTGGTACGAAATATACTGTTCCTAAAACAAGTGCACTACCAACAATGCCTGAACAAAATGGTAATAAAACATTTTTACCAAAATTAAAATTACTTTTGTTTTGTGAATTAACTACTTTATATGTATCATTACTATCCATAAGAACCTCCATATTTTTAATTATAAACTTATTATACCACAATAATACACCACATTTGTGAAAAAAATGTGAAAATTTATAAAAAAAATAAAAAATATTTTTATATAGTTGTAAATTTTAAAAATATATTATAAAATATTTTTAAAACTTGACTAATATTAAACATATTTATATAATATATAATATTAAAGTATGGAGGTATATAATGTTTATAAAAAATAATAAAGGTATAACAATAATAGCATTAATAATAATTGTATTATTAATGGTATTATTAGCATCAGTAACTGCATATGAAGCAAATGATTTAATATCAACTACTAAAAAGCAATCAATTAAAACGAATTTACTTTTAATACAAGCAAAAGTAAGAATTATAAATGAACAAGTAGTATTTGAAAAAGATGAAGAAAAAAAGAAAGAATTATTAGTTGGAACAAAATTAAGTTCTAAAACTCAAGTATTAAATTCATTAAAAGAAAAAAAAGTATTATCAAGTAGTGAATCTGGAGAAAACTATTATGTTTTAAGCAAAAAAAATTTAGATGATATGGGGCTAGATACATTAGAAGAAAGTGATGTTTATGTTGTAAATTACAATACAGAAGAAATTATTTATGTTAATGGTGTAAAAATGGATAATGGAGTATATTTATATAAGTTATCTGAAATGAATGAAGAAGTATAGAAGGAAAAATAAATGAAAGAAAGAGAATTAGAAAGATTAACTAAACTAAAAGAAATAGAAAATAATTTATATTCAAAAAATATAAATTATATATGTGGTATAGATGAAGCAGGAAGAGGACCATTAGCAGGACCGGTTGTAGTTGCAAGTGTTATAATGCCTAAAGATTCTATGATAGAAGGTGTAAATGATTCTAAAAAAGTATCTGAAAGTAAAAGAGAAGCATTATACGAAAAAATTATAGAAGAAGCAATAAGTTATGGGGTTGGTATAATAGACCAAAAAGAAATAGATGAAATAAATATATTAAATGCTACAAAAAAAGGATTAACAATGAGTTTAAAAGAATTAAAAGTTAGACCAGATATTATCTTAGTAGATGCTTTAACTGGAATAGATACTTTACAAATCCCATATAAATCAATAATTAAAGGAGATGCTAAAGCATATTCAATATCAGCAGCATCAATCATTGCAAAAGTAACAAGGGATAGAATAATGAGAGAATGGGATAAAATATACCCACAATATGGATTTGCAAAACATAAAGGTTATGGAACAGCAATGCATATTAATGCAATAAAAGAATATGGAATATGCCCAATACATAGATTATCGTTTGTAAAAAATTTTATTAATTAATAATATATTTTATATTAATTTTGTTTAAGGTTCAGAGTTTTAATATTTTCTCTGAACTTTAAATTTAAGAAGGAGAAAACTTATGTGTAAAAAAGTTGGTTTTACAATAGGCAAATTTGCACCATTACATAAAGGTCATCAATTACTAATTGAAACTGCTTTACAAGAGATGGACAAGTTTTATGTTATAGTTTATGATACAGATTTAATAAATATTAAAGTAGATATTAGAGCAAAATGGATAAAAAGTTTATATCCTAATGTAGAAATATTAATAGCAAAAAATTCTCCTAAAAAATATGGCTTAGATAAAGAAAGTGTTGAAATTCAAATGAAATACTTAATTAAAATTTTAGGAGATATTAAAGTTACACATTTTTATAGTAGTGAGCCTTATGGAAAATATGTTGCGGATTATTTACATATTATAGATAGAAGGGTAGATAATGATAGAAAAATGGTGCCTATTTCTGCTTCTAAAATTAGAAATGATTTATCTAGTAATAAACAATGGGTAGATAGTATTGTTTATAATGATTTAAAAAAAATTTCTAATTAATATATAGAAAACTTATATGATTAAAGAAATTCTAATTAAAAAATCTTATTAAAAAACGTGAGAGAATCAAATATTTTTTTAAAATGAGTGTCTCGGGGGGACCGCTGAATGCTGTTAGATACGGAAGTATCGTTACAGCATCAGT
>CANQOW010000028.1 GCA_947625545.1 uncultured Clostridia bacterium | reverse complement strand
TTTGATTATAAAATTGGAGATATGCTTAAATTACCTTATAATAATGAACAATTTGATTGTATTTATTGTAGAAATGTAATTTCTCATACTGATACAGAAGGAATAAAAAAGATAATAAAGGAATTAGATAGAGTAATGAAACATGATGGTGAATGTTATTTGACATTAGGTTCAAAAGATACATGGGGATTTAAACAAGAAAATTGGCCTTTAATTGATGAAAACACAAGATTAAGAATGGAAGAAGGACCAGAATTTAAAGTACCACATTTTTATGTTGATTATAATTTGGCAAAACAATTATTTAGTAATTTCAAAATAATTAATATACATCAAGAGATTGATTATTATGAAAAGCAAAATGATATAACAAAATCATATCATTATCATATTTTAATTCAAAAATATTAAAGAATAAAATAGCGATAGCTTACAATTTGTATTAGTAATACAAATTGTAATTTTTAAATAATATAATATATAAATTTACTAAAAATGAATATATAAAGGAAATGGAGAAATTTATTAAGGAAAATTTATAGAGTAGGAGAGAGGGGCTGTTTTTTCAAAATCTTGAAAATATAAAAATGAAATAAATTATAAATTTTTCTGAAACAAAATTTAAAAATTCATATTGCAAAATTATAAAAATACAATTTATAATTTTAAAATTAAGATTTTGAAAATTTAAAATTTTATATTGTTACAAATATTAAATTTTAAAACCGAACATTTGTTATAATTAAAATTTTTACAAATTTAAATATAATTTTTCTAAATATTTTATAAAATTTTTAGAATAAATTTTTATTTATAACATTATAAAATAATTTTATTTTATAATGCCTCAAAATCAATTTTAAGACATTTTTATAATTTAAACAACAAGTTATTCGTTTAAATAATTTTACAATTAAAACTGAATTATATTATAAAATAATATTTTTAATAAAAATGTTGATATTACTAGTGTTTATATAGTTTTATAAATAATTCTTAAAAATCGCAAAAAAAACGACGCGTCAGAATCGATTTTAAGGCATTTTTATAAAAAAGACATATAGTTATATATCTCAAAAATTGCGAAAAATACTGAAATATATGTATTTGCAAATTTTTAATAAATTTTTTAAAATATAAATATAGGAAATTAAATTTTAAGATATAAAAATATAAAATTATATATAATATTAAAAAAAATTGTAATAAACTTAAAATAACGAAGTTTCAAAATCAAATATAAGACATTTTAATATTAAAGTAATATAATTTGTTGTTTAAATATATAAAGACAGAACTAGATCAAAGTGGCTAATAGCAAGAAATATCAACAATTTATTAATATTTGGTTTGATTCCTACTCCTATTTGCACAAAACTTTTATTTTGCGCAATGTTATTAGTTAATAAAATTAAAAGTATAATATATATACCCTACTACATCTAAAAAAGATTGAATAAACAATTTTATATTGACTATTTTATATCATAAAATACAAAAAATAGCAATAGAATTTTTAATTTTTTTTAATTTTTCTAAAATATGTACCAAGTACCTTGCAATTTTGTGTCCAGGTAACCTTATTACGAAAATTTTTATATCTAAAACATAAATAAGGTGTTTTATCCTCATTATAATGAACAATAAATTTATCTAGTATAACGTTTTCTAAATAATATGTATTTCCATTTGAACTAACATACTCTTCAAGTTCTTCTCCTTCATAAAAAATACCATATTTACAAATATAAAATTTAGTATCAGAATTAATATTACAATTCATATACCCCCCTTTCTCTATTGCATATAAATATTATACCATAATTATGTAAATTAATCAAAAATTGTAATAAATAAAAAATTATGTTATAATAAATAAAAAAGTAAAGGAGTAAAATATGAAAGATTTTAAATTAATTGTAGAAGATGACAGAAAACGTTTTGAAGAAAAAATTAGAAATAACTTAAACGAAGGTTATAAAATGGTAAACACAAATTTATCAACAAGTACACCAATACAAACAGCAACAAACATTATTAATGGAAAAAAAGCAGAATTAATATTTTATGCATATATGGAAAAAGAGGCTTAATAGCCTCTTATATTTTATATTATACTACTTCTTCAAATGTAAATGGATTAAAATCTATAATGTTATTATCATATTCAACTAAATCATACTTTTGTGATATATCAATATTTAATTCTTTTAAACATTTTAATCTATCATAATAAACAGATTTACAAACACGTTTTTTTACATTATCAAGTCCATCAGTTTTACACATTAAATAAAAATTATAAATATTAATAGCCTTAGAATTACTATAATATTTTGAAAGTCTTTCAAATACATCTACCCTATTTTTAACAATATCTAAATCATTTTTTACAAATTTTAATAACTTCATAAATTCTTCACCCCAAACATCTTTTAAAACTTCATATTTAACATCAATAACCTTAATATGTTTACTTTTATAAATAACTTCTAACATTTTCTTTTTAATTTCACATTCAAAACGTATAAAACCGACTAATAGTTTTAATATAACTAAATAAATCAAAATCAGTATTTACAAATTTTTTTATATCGTGTTTTTTAAACTCAAGTAATTTATTATATATTTTTAATGTAGTTGTAGTACCAGATAAATATAATGCCTCATTAGAGTAAAATTTTATTTTTCTCCTAGAATAATTACAACTAGATAAATTATTAATATAATTACAAACATTTAATTGATTTTTTAAATCAAAACATATTGCAATATCACAACGTTGCAAATACCAATACTCCAAATCTGGAAGAACAATACTAAAATAATTACTAACAATATCTATTAAACTAGAACAAATATCTTGTAAATTATAAAACCCATTATGAGAATTATAACCTAATTTTATTTTATGATAACTACCTTCTATCTCTATAATATAACCAGTAGTACAAAGCCTATATTTAGAAGAACAACCAACCTTTACAGAAAGAGAAGAACTAAAAGAACCTTCTAAATGAGAATTAATAATATTATATAGTTCTTCCCCAGTTGCTCTATTTATAGCATTTTTTACAATAGACATATTAGATATTTTATTATACATCTCTTCCGAAATTTCAGCATAAATTTTTATAGTATCTATCATAAAAACCAACCTTTTTGTAAAAATTTTCCGTAAATACGGACACTCGGAGGGTGTTACTAAGAACCCTCCTAAAAATTATCTAAAATAAACTCTCTTATAAATCTATTTGCATATTCAGATAAAATCAAACTTCTGTCAATTCCTGGAGTTGTATGTAATATATCTTTTGTATTATTGTTGACAGTATATGCCTCTAATAACATATTTTGTTTAGGTTTACAATTAATAAACCAATATTGAGTAGGTTTTTTAAATACATCTCCTCTTATTCTTCTATCCATATCAATTATAGTGCTTGGTATTGCCCAATATTTAACTAAATAATGAGTTGTAGAATATGGATTTTCTATAATTAGAGGTATGTTCTTTCTAATACATACTATTGCTAATTTAGTAACAATTTCATAAAGCTTTGATAATTCTTTATGTAGTTTTAAATCATACTCTAACTTTTGTTCTTCAGACCAATTTTTTAATGAAAAACAAGTCCCTCTAAAATGTAATTCAATTTGATTTTCAAACCTAATACATGGAAAAAATGCTATTATTGTATCATTTTTAGTTATGTTATCAAATATGCTTTTTTCATTTTCATAAGCTTTTAATATCTCACTAAATAAATCTATAATTACATCAGTTTCATTAAAAGTATTCTGTATATCATAATCTATTGATTTATATCCAAGTTTTTTAAATTCATTTTTAAATATACCACTTTGTTCAAAAAAACAATGAAACATTTAATTTTCCTCCTAAATCTAAAAATTTCCTCTACTTATATTTCTTTTCAAAATAATCTTTCCACCAATGTAAACTATAATCAATATCTTGAATAAAATCATCTTCCCTTACGTGTTTTAAATACCAAAACCAAGCAAAATCAATTAAAAAATAAATAGCAACAAATATAAAAATATTATAAAAATAATTAAAATATTTAAAAAACATAATAACACCTACCTTTTAATTTTTTTATCGCTAATAACATTATAGACATTATTAGTTATATCAGTATTAACAGGTAAATCTTGAAAACCAACTTTTGAAAATCTTTTTACAACTTCATATGTATCGTACATATCTCTTAATTCTTTATTATGAACAAAAAAATACATACCCCTATTCTTCCAATCAATAACTAAACCTTCACTATCAAGAATTGGCTCAAATCTACGAACTATTGTCAAGCAACCGAGTAACGTAGTACACCTACGTACTTCGGTTGCTTGAGAACGTATAGCCTTAGCAAGTAAATAAAAATTTTGTGAAGTTCCGAGTATAATTCGTCTATTTTTTCTATTCTGAGTAATAATTGAAAGCATTTCTGGAGGGAAATTCTTACTATCATTACTACTAAACCAATTCTGCAATTCGTCCATTATAACAATAACACCATAAATATCATTTTTATAATTCATAAGCATACGCCAATCAGTTAATTTAGTATCTTGATATTTATATTTAATATTAGAACAACACTTAGACAAAGGATATTCTAATTGCATACGTCGAGCAAATTCAATCATAGAAATAGTTTTCCCCTTACCTTGCCTACCTTCAAAAATAACACAACCTTGATATTTAAAAAAATCTGGATCTTTATCAAATAAATCATCAACAAATTGTTTAGGTAAATCAATAAATAATTTACGTAAAAAACTATGTTGAATTATTCGCCTAGATTGACCTTTTTTAAAACGTTTACCTTTTAATAAACCAATAACAATAAATATACTACATAAAACAAAAAATAATGAAAAAACACCAATAGCAAAATAAAATGGATACTTTAAAATTAATAAAATATTTTTACATAAATTTAAAAAAATACTAATCATTAGATAACTCTCCTTTTATTATTACGGACATTATTTTCAATAACTTTAAAAGAATTTTCATAATAATTATATAAAAAATCAATATCCTTCTCAGCAATAAGTAATCTATTTAACAAATAAATAAAACCAATACATAATAAAATAAATAAAATACAAATTAAAACAAACATAATGATCACCTTAACACAGGAATTAAATTCAATACAGCATGCCAAACACCAATACAAATTCTTAAAAATAAAATTGAAAAACTAATAATAATTATTGGTAATAAATTTGAAAAAGGTAATAAATAAGCAACAACACGTACAAAATCTTCAACAACAGGAATACTACTCACAATATCTATACCAATATTAACAATCTCAAAAGGTGCTAAAACAATATTCAAAACCCCAGCAACAACACCAAAAATCAAATCAATAATCATACAAATTACCCACCTTTCTTATAAAAAGAATTAATATCAGATGTACTATTAGAAACACCATTAACAATACTAACGATATGATTTAACAATCTCCAGAAAAACAATACATAAGCAAATCCAGTAATAACAATATCGCCGTATGGCTTAAATGGAGTATACCAAGATAAATCAACAATAGTTAATTCGCCCTTATAAAATTTACTATCAATATTTAAAGAAAATTTAGGTGCAATATTCAAATTAGTAAACATTTCCTTAATTGAATTACCAGCAATTTTAACACTATCTACAAAAGCAAAACGAGAACTTACAACATTAGTTAATTTAGTAAAACTATCTTCACTAGGTACAAATAAATATGAAAAGGTATCCCCTAACATATCCATTAATTTATAACCAAAAAAATTTTCATTAAAAGGATTAATATAACTTAAAATAGTAGATAAATTAGATAATAATCCTTTTAAAATAAAATTATCGCTAAATGGATTTAAATAACTCATAATATTACCTAAGTTTAAAAGTACATCAGATAATATAAAATTATCACTAAATGGGTTAAGAAAACTCAATATATCCCCTAAATGACTAATAACATCAGTTAAAATAAAATTTTCACTTAAAGGATTAATATAACTAAATATATTATTAATATAATCTACGAGCGATTTAAGATAGTTTGCAATAGTTTCAAAGCCTTTCGCAATCCAAGAAAAGACACCAGTATCACTATAATCAATGGAAGAATTACTCGGATCTGTAACGTTGTTTCCTTCATTTTCTCCTTGTCCAGTAGTGGAGCCAGAACCCCCACCGGAGCCGGTTCCTCCGGAACTGGTTTCTCCCCTACTGGATGATAAAAAAAAGTTTTTTCACCATTATCTATACTAATATCAGATGTACTATAAGTAATATAATTATTTCCTTTATTATCAATATTAAAAGAATCTATAGTACAACCAAAACTATTCTGACCAATATCGCAATCATCCCAACCCTGATAACCATTAGGACCGGAAAGAAAAATAATAGAATGATTGAATAGGATTTTCAGAACAATCACCAGTAATACAAATAGTATTATCTAAACTATTAAAATAACAATTACAAGTATCAGGATAATAGACAATAACAAAATTAGTTGTACGATTAAAAGAATTATCTTTATCGTAATAAATAAAATAATTATCATAAATGGTATCAAAATCAGAAGGAATATTTTTAAAAGAATGATGAGTACCATTATAATCAAATTCAATAGTTGCTTTAACATTTGATATATTAAATAAAATTAAAAAACCAAATAATAAAACAAAAATAATTAAAAATTTATTATGTAATTTCATAAATTTCTCCTTTCATTAAAATTAAAGGGCAACAAATAAAGTTGCCCCAAATAAATACTAAGCAGAATGTAATATAGATTGAATAAAGGCAATACCTTTTCTTAAACCTATAAATCCTATCATTACAGGAATACAAACAGGTAATAAAGAAACAACTTCATCAAGTACGCCAGATAACATAGTATTAGTTACTACTTCATTTAACATAACTAACAACTCCTTTCTTAAAACTTAAATATCATATCAAAAAATTTATATGTATATTTAAGAATAATAAATAATATAATAATAATTAAAAAGCAACATAAATAACCTAAATCGCTATGTATTAAACTTAATAATTCAATTTCAGACATTAACATCACTCCTTAACTATATATTATCAAATTCATTCAGGGGGCAAGCCCCTAAAACCCCACATTTAAGGGGTTTATTCTACCCCTTCCTAAAACATTTAGCAAAAAAATTTGTAAGTTTTCAACTAACAAATTTTAATGCTAAAATGTTTTACACCCCACGATTTCAGAGCAAATTCAAAGAAGAAACGGCATCTAACAAAAGATTAAAATATTAGAGTTAGTGCTTCCAGTAAATTAATCTAAAATTTCAAAATCTACTGGAACAATTCTAACATTTGAATTTACATTATCTGTTGAATTAAAATAAGTATCAAAAGAAATTTCTATCTTTTCGTAAGGATTTAATGCTTTAAGTTGATTAAATAAGTCACTATTACTACATGGAAACTTAAATTTACGTTCATTAATACCCTTATCCCCTATTTCATCAACTTTTAAAATATAAGTTTCTGGGTATTCAATAACATCTCCATTAGAATTAGTTAATTTACCAGCATCTCTTTTAGAAACTTCTTTAAAAACGAATTGACCTTTACAAATCATAATTTTACCCCCTATAAATAAAAAAATAGTCTATTATAAAATTGTAATAAACAATCTTATAATAAACTATTTAAATATTAACATAAAAACTTTGCGAAACGCTTTTATTTTGTGCAATGTTATAAAACGAAAAATATGTAAGAAAAATCTTCTCTCTCCTATATTTTTAAAGATAAAATAATAATTTAAGTTAATTACTTTTATATTACAAATAAAAATATTAAAGGAGAAATTATATAAAATATAAATTCTCCTTATTAATTTTATTTAAATTGTTTTAAAAAAACTTCCATTCTTTCCAAGAAATCTTTATTAGACTTAGTAGCAACCATTTGACTTATTAATTGTTCAGTAACTTCTGAAACTGGCATACTTGACATAGCCTTTCTTAAAGCAAAAACAGTTTCTAATTCTTTTGGAGTTAAAAGTTTTTCCTCACGTCTTGTACCAGATTTATTAATATCAATTGCAGGGAAAATTCTCTTTTCAGATAATTTTCTATCTAAGTGAACTTCCATATTACCTGTACCCTTAAACTCCTCAAAAATAACATCATCCATCTTACTACCTGTTTCAATTAAAGCAGTTGCAAGAATTGTTAAACTTCCACCAAATTCAATATTTCTTGCAGCACCAAAAAATCTTTTAGGTTTATGTAAAGCATTAGGATCTAACCCACCAGATAAAGTTCTACCAGAAGATGGAATTACTAAGTTGTATGCTCTTGCAAGTCTAGTAATACTATCTAATAAAATTACAACATCCTTCTTTTGCTCTGTTAACCTTTTTGCTCTTTCTAAAACCATTTCAGCAACTTTAATATGATGTTCTGGTAATTCATCAAATGTAGAATATATAACATCACCTTTAATAGACCTTTTCATATCTGTTACTTCTTCTGGTCTTTCATCAATTAATAAAACAATAAGTTCAACTTCTGGATTATTTGTTGTAATACTATTTGCAATTTTCTTTAAAAGAGTAGTTTTACCAACTTTTGGTGGAGCAACTATCATTCCCCTTTGCCCTTTTCCTATTGGAGACATTAAATCAATAATTCTCATTGAAAATTCATTAGGACTTGTTTCTAAACGTAATCTTTCTTCTGGGTGAATTGGTGTTAAATCATCAAAAGATTTTCTTTTTGCAGCAATTTCAGGTGATTCTCCATTTACTTCACCTACAAATATTAAAGCAGGGAATTTTTCTCCTTCTTTTGGCATTCTAGAAATACCTTTTATTTTATCACCTGTAGCAAGTTTAAATCTCTTAATTTGTATAGGAGAAATATACACATCTTTTGGACTTGGTAAATAATTATCTCCTCTTAAAAAACCATATCCATCAGGTAATACTTCTAATATTCCTTCTACTATTTCATCATCAGCATTAGTAATTTTATATCCATTTTGATTATCTGATAATACATCATTCTTTAATGTATCTTCATTTAATTTTGCATCTGATTCTTCTGATTTATTTATATCATTTAACATATCAATTAGTTCTTCTTTTTTTAGTTTTGATATATTTTTTAAACCATTTTGTTTTGCTAATTCTTTTAATTCGATTAATGTACAATTTTCTAGGTTATCCATATATATAATAAGCCCCCTATATTAATTATTTTATTTTTATTAACATCATATTGGAAAATTTTAGAAATGTTATATTTATATAATAACATATTTTTAGGAAAAAATAAAGAAATTTTTACAAAAAATATTAAAAACCATAAAACTTTTTAAAATTTTATGGTTTTTATTTTCCTATATCTACATATACACGCTCATTTGGTAAATACATATCTAACTTTTCTCTTGCAATTTCTTCAATATATTCAGGAGAATTTATATTATCTTTTGTAGATATTAATGTTGCGTTATATTCATATTCTTCTTCTATTTCCTGATTTAAATTCTCTTGTTGAGATATATATTTATTTAATGTTGATTGTTGTTTTACAAAAATTGATATAAAATAAATGAATATACCAATTATAATCAATCTTTTAACTAAAACTTTAAATGATATTTTCATATGTAAATTTCCATTCTAATTTTAAAATATTCTATATAATATATATTTTCTACAATATATACCAAAATCCTTTATTTTTTTATATAAATTAATATTTTTTTGTTTTTTTAATATATTGTTTTTAAAAAATTCAGCAATTTTACCATTGAATAATTTAAAAGGCTTAATAATAATTTTTATAATCTTTTTTAAAAATTTTAATATGATTTTAATTGGATAAGAAATTATTTTAAAAATAAAACTTATACATTTTTTTATTTGAGTCAAAATAATTACATTAAATTTTATAAAATATTTACTAATAGTAAGCATATAAGTTATTACTCCTATAAAAAGACTTAAAAATATATATGCCCTTAATTCTCCATTGTTGAATACAAAAATAGAATAAATCAATATTATACCTGATAATATCCAAAATAAAATATCTTGTAAATAAGTAACTAAATCTGATGTCTCAAATGTTTTTCTTAAAATTCTAAAAAAATCGAATAATATACCTATTATTATTCCAACTAAAATAAATATTAAAAATAAATATCCTTGTGACAAATCAAATGACATACATCATCCCACCTGAAATTATTTAAATAATTTACCTAATAAACTACTCGATTTCTTGTCTAAATCTTTTTCACTATATGTTAATGCATTTATTTCCCCTTCTATTATAACTTCTGATGTATCTATACTTAATTTATTAATTCTTAAATTTTCACCTTTAACTGTTAATAAACCTAATTCAGTTTCAACAATTACAATTTGGTCATCAAAACTTAATACATCTAAAACACCTGAAATATTTAATTTTTCTCTATTTTCTAAAATTACATTTTGTATAATATTTGTATTTGACATTGTATTTCTTCTTTCATCAACTGTCATATATATTCCCCCTTTAAATTTAACTTACATAAAATATATATATTCACAACTTGGCTATTTTAGAACTATATTAAATAGAAAAAGTGGCTATTATCGCTTAAATAATAACCACTTTGACTAAATATTTAATTAATAAAATAATCATGTATTTTAATTAACAAATCTTTTGCAATTAATTTATTTACTATTATAGATATTACCGCTTCGTTTTTTTCTATTGTATATTCCTTTTCTGTTTTAACTAAATCAATAATTTTATCTTCTGCCTCTTGAATATTAAATTTATCATCATTTAAAACAATTGATATCTTTTCCATATTATCAGAAACTTGCTTTTTAGTTATACCAACAATTCTACAATTATTATCACACTTCTTATCACTAATTATTGTACCAACTGAACCATCTTCAACAGACTTTACAATTAAATTTAATTTATGGTCTTTGGCAAAATTTATACATTTATTGCACAATACCTTTGCACCTGAATCTGATAGTAAAAACATTTGGTCATAACTGATATTAGATAATTTAATAGCATTTTTAACCATTTTTGGATCTGCACTATAAATATACTGCGTATCCTTAAAAATTTCACAACAATCTGCATTTAAATATGTGGCTAGATAAGTAGCAGTAGTATCTGAACCACCTCTACCTAATGTAGTTATATCATTTTCGTTTGTTATACCTTGAAAACCAGCAACAATAACAATTTTATTTTCATTTAAAGATTTTTTAATAATACCAGTATCAATATTTTCTATAACAGAATTAGTATAATCATTGTTAGTTTTTATTCCTGCTTGCCAACCTGTATAACTAATTGCAGGATATCCAAAATCATTTAATATTATACTTAAAAGGCCTATTGTAATTTGTTCACCAGAAGATAATACAACATCTACTTCCCTTTTCTTTGGTATACTTGTTATTTCATAAATCTTATTAGTTAATTCATCAGTAGTATTTCCTTGTGCAGAAACAACAACAACAACTTGATTTCCATTATTGTATGTTTTTATAATGTTATTTGCTACCTTTAGCAAACTTTCTTTATCTTTAACTAAATTTCCTCCATATTTTTGTACAATTATTCCCATATTTTCATACCTCATTTTAATAGATTAATAACTAGCATCTAAATTTAGACACTATTATATTAATATTATATTTTGGAAAATAAAATTATGTGAATTTTTAAATACTTAATTTTAAATAAGCCTCCATAAAACCATTTAAGTCACCGTCCATAACTGCTTGAACATTACCAACTTCAAAATTTGTTCTATGGTCTTTTACTAATGTATATGGACAAAATACATAAGACCTAATTTGGCTTCCCCATGCTATATCCATTTGTTCTCCTTTTAAGTCATTTATCTTTTTCTTTTCTTCTTTTTCTTTTAAATCAACAAGTTTAGACATTAACATTTTCATTGCAGTTTCACGATTTTGTATTTGAGACCTTTCAGATTGACATGCTACAACAATATTAGTTGGTATGTGTGTGATTCTTACTGCTGAATCTGTTTTATTGATATGTTGACCTCCTGCTCCTGATGCCCTATATGTATCTATTCTTAAATCGTCTGGATTTATATTTATTTCAGTATTTTCTATTATTTCTGGTAAAACTTCAACAGATGCAAATGATGTATGTCTTCTTCCTCCTGCATCAAAAGGTGATATTCTTACTAATCTATGTACACCGTTTTCAGATTTTAAATAACCATAAGCATTTTCTCCACTAACAAGAAATGTAACACTTTTTATTCCTGCCTCTTCCCCTTCAAGATAATCTAATTCCTTTATACTATATCCATTACTATTTGCCCATTTTGAGTACATTCTGTATAGCATTTCTGCCCAGTCTTGTGATTCTGTTCCTCCTGCACCCGGATGTAATGTTACTATTGCATTATTTCTATCATATTTTCCAGATAATAATGTTTCTATTTCAAATTTGGTTAATTGTTTTTCTAGTTCATGTGTATCTTTTATTAAATCTGATGCTAATACTTCGTCATTTTCTATTAATAATAAGTCATTAATTTCTTTTAAATTTTCTAAACTGTTTTTTATATTAGTATATTTTGTTTGTTTATTTTTTAATTGTTTTATTTCTTGCAGTATTTTATTGCTTTCATTTTGATTATTCCAAAATCCATCTTGCATTGTTTTTGCTTCTAACTGCTTTAATTCATTATTTATTTTAGGTAAGTCAAAGAGAATCTCCAATACTATTTATTCTATTTTCTATATTAATTAGTGTACGTTTATTTTCTTCTAAATCTAACATAAAATATCAACTCCATATATTTAATTTTGTTAATTATATCAAAAATGTTTTTTATATACAATATTTTATTTAAAAAAGTAAAAGAAACCCATTAATATAATGAGTTTCTTTTATACTTATGTTTGAGATTCAGTTGAAACATTTTGTTTCATTGTTCCGGCAGGTACATAAATTTCATAATTCTTTGTTTCTCGATAATTAGTTTGAAAAGTTAATATAAAACCAAATTTAGTTGTTTTTATACGGCTTACATATTCTATAACATAAGGGGTTGTACAATTATTGTCTTCATATATAATGGTGTTTTCTAAGTCAATTTCACCTAATTTATAT
>CANQOW010000027.1 GCA_947625545.1 uncultured Clostridia bacterium | reverse complement strand
CTCTGCTTCTACTACAACTCCTCTTTCATGTGCATAATCAACTACTTTTTTAGTTAGTTCAACATTTTCTTCAAAACTATATTTAGAACCATCTATCATAACAGATGTAAAACCAACATCAATACACTCTTTACAAGTTTCAAAATCAGGTCCATGGTCTAAATGCATTACTATTGGAATATTAGTTTCAGAAATTGCAGCTTCTACCATTTTCATTAAGTAATGAGGTCTTGCATATTTTATTGCACTACTAGACGCTTGTAAAATTACTGGTGAATTTTCTTTACTTGCAGCATCAACAATACCTTGTATAATTTCCATATTATTTACATTAAATGCGCCTATTGCAAATTTCTCCTTCATAGATTTTTCAAACATTTCCTTTGTTGTTACTAAACTCATAAAAATTCCTTCCCTTCTTATTAAAAAAATATTTTATTCTTACTATTGAATTATACTATAAAAATTTTTAAATGTATACCCTTCATCTCTTAAATATTGAATAATTTGTGGTAATAATTCATAAGTTAAAATTTTATCACCCGCATCATGCATTAAAATTACAACACTATTTTTTCCACTTGTTGTATTAACTAATTCATCAAACATTTGCTCTTTAGTTAAATTTTCTCCAGTAGCATCACCAGTTAAAGCATTCCAATCTACGTATGCAATATTATTTTCTTCTAAAATATCTTTTACCTGTGATTTTAAATTATTATATCTTCCTCCACTTGAACCTCCCGGAAATCTAAATAGAAAACATCTATAATCTTCTATTCCTAAAGCTTCTCTAATAGAATTTTCTGTTTGATAATATTCATCTAATACTGCTTGTGTACTTGAATATATATCTTGATAAACATGTGAATATCCGTGATTTGCTATATAATGTCCTTCTTCATATTCCCTTTTTACAAGTTCAGGATAAAGCTCTACTCTACTACCTAAAACAAAAAAAGTTGCTTTTATTTTTTCTTCTTTTAATAAATCTAAAATTAAAGGAGTTACTGTTTTAGAAGGTCCATCATCAAATGTTAAATATGCTACTTTTTCTTCTGATTTATAAATATTTTTAACATTTTGCATTCCTATTTCAGTTAAATTAACCTTTGGAATTTCTTCTTTTTCTTCTATAATATTATTTTCAATTATTTCATTATTATTTTCATTTAAGACATTTTGATTTTCTATTTCATTATTTAATTTTTTATTCATATGGTCTTTTATTATAAACATTATAGGAATACATAATAAAAGTAATATTATAATAATACACATAAATACCTTAAACTTATTAATTTTTGGTTTTATTTCTATTAAATCTAAAATCATATTTATTCTTCCTTTTATAAAAGGTAAATTAAAATTTTTCATTTTTCTATACAATAAAAGTTAAAGAGTTGCAAAAAATGCAACTCTATTTTTAAGCATATCGTAAACTTTTTTCATACAATTTTTATTTATACTTTTTTCCAAAACCAATCTAGGCTATTATCAATACTTTTTTTATTTTTATATTTTGTTTCTATATCGTCAACCCACATATATGAAATATAAGATAATAATATAAAAATAAAATCAACTGTTAAACATTTTGCAAGTGTGCTTGATAAGTATAAATAAGCTTCTGAAATTGTAATTAATTGAATTGTATGAACTACTAATAATGCTACAAAAGCTCCTAATAATACTGCCATTATTGCACTTTTCTTTAATTCTTTTGCTAATAATAATAAACTTAATAGTATAGCTACAGCTGAAATTATAGCAAACGGTGTTGAAATATCGATTATAAACATATTATTTCCTCCTTTGTTATTTTTTATATTATAATTATTATTATAATTTATTTTAGCTTTTGTTCAATTAAATTTGCAAGTTCTGTTGCTTTTTTAGTTATATAATCTTTATCTTCTCCTTCAATCATAACTCTAACTAAAGGTTCTGTTCCAGATGTTCTAATTAAAACTCTACCATTTCCTTCAAATTCTTTTTCTAACTTTTCTATTTGTAATTTTATTTCTTCATCTTTATCATAATCGTATTTCTTTTCTGTTGCAACCTTTGCATTTACTAATACTTGTGGATAAATATTTATTATTTTCTTTAATTCTGATAATTTTTTCTTCTTTTCTAATAAAACTCTAATTAACATTAATGAAGATAAAATACCATCACCTGTAGGATTATAATCTAAAAATATAATATGACCTGATTGTTCTCCACCTAAATTATATCCGTTTTTTAACATTTCTTCTAACACATATCTATCTCCAACTTTAGTTTGTTTTAAATCTATTCCATTACTAGCTGCATATTTATTTAAACCTAAATTACTCATAACTGTTGCAACAACTGTATTTTTGCTTAATTCACCTTTTTCTTTTAAATAATTTGACATTATACTTAAGAAAATATCTCCATCAACTTCATTTCCTAATTCATCTACTGCTAAACATCTATCTCCATCGCCATCATATGCAATTCCTAAATCTAATTTATGTTCTACTACTAATTTTTTTAAGCCATCTAAATGTGTTGAACCACAATTATTATTAATGTTTATACCATCTGGAGTATTATTTATAATTTCAAAATTAATTCCTAAATCTTTAAAAATTCTTTCTGCTAATTTATATGTTGCTCCATTTGCAACATCAATACCAATTTTAAAATCTTTATTATTATTTTTTGTAATATCTTCTTTAAATATACCTTCTATAAAATTAATATATTCTTCAAGATATTCTGGTGTATATTCAGATACACCTATTTTATCATTTTTTGCAGTTAATTCTTCTAGTTTATCTGAATCCATTATTTCTTCTATTTCTTCTTCAATTTCATCTGGTATTTTCATTCCTTTATTACTAAAATATTTAACTCCATTGAATTCATATGTATTATGTGATGCAGAAATTACAACACTTGCATCTGCATTTAATTTTTTAGTTAAATAAGCAACTGATGGTGTAGATGCTACACCTATTAATTTTACATTTGCACCATAACTTAAAAAACCAGCAACCATGGCACTTTCTATTAGAGTACCAGAAATTCTAGTATCTCTACCTATTAATATAGTAGGTGATGTATTTCCATGTTTTGATAAAACATAAGCACCAGCTTTTGCCACTCTATATACTAGTAATGGTGATAACTCAGTATTTGCAATTCTTCTTATACCATCTGTCCCAAAATATTTTCTCATGATTTTAATTCCTCCTAAAAAATTTTGTAAATCCTTCTTTTATTTTTTTTGGTTGTTCTGTAGCAATTTCTTCATTATTTATAATTTTTCTTGGATTTATTTCTGTTAATAATTTATATTCTTCTAATGTGATAACTTTTTTTAGTTCTTCTTTTATATTATTCATATCTGCATAAATTGTATTTTGTCTATGGTTATCAGAACCTAAAAAATGTATCATATTATTTTGTAACAATTTTTTTATAGTTTTTTTTGCTTCACTTCCATAATATCCACTAATACTTGCAATATTACCTTGAAATAACACACCCATTTCAATAAAATCTATTAATATATTAGGGTCTTTTTGTACAAATGCGTATCTCTCAGGATGTGCTATAATAGGAACTAGATCCATTGAAATTAACTCAAATATAACTTCATTTAAATATATAGTTTTAGAATTCATAGGTAATTCAAAAAGTACATATCTTGAATTATTTAATGTACATATAGTTCCATCTTTTAAATTTTGACACATACTTTGAGATACAAATATTTCAGCCCCTGGATATAAATTTATATTAATATTTTCTTTTTTAATACTTTCATTTAATGCTGCAACCCATGCTTGTCTATCTATTTTATTTAATTCATAATGTCCTTCAATAAAATGAGATGTTAATATTATATCTGTATATCCAGCATCTTGTGCTTCTTTTAGTATATTAAATGTTTCTTCAATACTTTTTGAACCATCATCTGCTTGTGGAATTATATGTGAATGTATATCTATCATATTTTTTTCACCTTATTTTACTTTTTATTTTCATCATTTAAATATGAATTTATTTGATCTAATAATTCTTGTGTTTTTTCCATAGGAACATAATTATCATGTATTCTATTATTGTTATTATTCTCATATTTTCCATCACTATTACTTCTATTGTCATATCTATTATCATTTCTATTTTCTTTTGTATTTTGATTATCGTATCTCTTTCCTACATTGTTTTTATTTTCATATCTTCTATCATTATTTCTATTATCTACTTTTCGTTGTACATTATTTCTGTTTTCATAATTTTTTTGTTCTATATTACTATTATTTTCTTCATTTTCAATTAAATTTTTTATTGAACTTCCTTTTTTACTTTCAACATTAGTCATTCTTCCAACTTTACTACCATAATAATAAGCATTTTCATAACTTTTTGCAGTCATTGGAACTTTATTTAATACTACACCTGCTATTTTTCCACCAACATTTTCAATACCTTTTTTTACTTTATCTAAATTTTCTATTTTTGTTTCATTACATGAAGTTACAATTATTGTAGAATCTACAAATCTTGATAATATTATTGCATCTGTTACTAATAAACTTGGTGTTCCATCAAATATAACAATATCAGACATTTTCTTTAATTGTTTTACCATCTCAGATGCTTTATCTGAAACTAATAATTCAGAAGGATTTGGTGGTACGTTTCCTGATGGTATAAAAAATAGATTATCAATTTCGGTTTCTCTTATGTAGTCTAAAATGTTATTTTTATTGTTATCAAATGCATCTACACCAGATAAATAATTAGAAAGTCCAGGTTTTGGTGGTACATTAAATAAATGATATAATCTACCTTTTCTCATATCTGCATCTACTAATATTACTCTTTTTCCTGCCTGTGCAAATATTATTGCTAAATTTGCAGATACCCAGCTTTTGCCTTCTCCTGGTAGTGTACTTGTTACAACCATTGTTTTTAATTCTTTACTTGTAGTCATAAATTGTATATTTGTTCTTAGCGTTCTAAATATTTCAGATATAGGAGATTTAGGGTCTCTTTGTACAATTAACTCTTTTTTCATTTATTTTCTTCCTCCTTTTTTATTAGGTATATCTGATTCATATAATGGTATTTCTGCTAAAACAGTTAATTTAACATGTTTTTCAATATCTTCTTGAGTTTTTATTGTTGTATCTAACATATTTGCAAGAAGTGCATAAACAACTGCAACAACAATTCCTATAAATGCTGCAATTAAAATATCTCTAGAATGATTAATATTACTTGGTGTATAATCTGGTACTGCTGCATCCACTATACTAATATTTTTTATATTAAACCTTTCTGTAACTTCTTGTGAAAATACCTTGGCAACCTCATTTGCAATTTTAGCTGCTTTTTCAGGTTCATCACTTAAAACTGATATATCTAATATTTCTGAATCTTCCATCAGTTCAATTGAAACATTTATCTTTTCATCTAAATCCATTCCTAAATTTTCTTTTACTTTTTTTAATACTGCATCACTTTTAATAAGCACTTTATAGCTTGGCAATAATTTTTGATTTAAAGTAATATCTGCCTGTGTAATAGCATCTGAACTATTACTACTTTCATCTGCTGTTTCAACTTTTACTAAAAGTATAGTTGTTGAAGATTTATATTTAGGTTTTACCATTGCTAAAGTATAAACTATACCTACAAGCACAAAAATAATTATAATTAATAACATATATATTTTTCTGTTCCAAAATATATTAAAAAGTTCTTTTAAATCTAATTCTTCCACTTTTTTCCTCCATATTTTTTACATTTGTTTTATTACCTTTTTATTATATATTAAATTATATATTTTTTGCAATAGTTTTTTAAAATTTACTATAAATAATTTTTTACTTCATTAATAATCTTTTGTTTTGCTTGTTCTAATGGATATTGTAGCAAACAACCTGCTGCTCTTGGGTGTCCTCCACCACCAAACATTAAGCATACATCAGATACATTAACATAATCATTAGAGCGTAAAGAAACCTTAAATCCTTTTTCAGTTTCGTGTAATAAAATAGATACTTCAACTCCTTCTATATCTCTTCCAATTTCAACTAAACCTTCATGGTCTCCATTTTCTGCTCCAACTTTTAACTCATCTTCTTCAGTTATATATGTAAAAGCAATTTTATTATTTTCTAAAAATTCTAATCTATCTATAACCAATTTTCTTAATTCAAAATGTGGCATAGTTTTAATTTGAAAAACTTTTCTATATACTTCTGATACATTAACACCTCTATTTAAAAGCCATGCAGTAAATTCAAATGTTTCAGCATTTACACCTGAATATTGAAAACCACCTGTATCTGTTATTATACCTGTTAAAAGGCAACTTCCAATTTCTTTTGTAATTTTTATATTTAAAAAGTTCAATACCACAATTAATATTTGTGCACAAGCAGGACTAGCAGGGTCTACATAGTTAAAATCCGCAAACATTTTATTGCTTCCATGATGATCTATATTAATTGTTCTTTTTGCTTCTTCAAAAATTTGAGAATTATCACTTAATCTTTTTAAATCTGCACAATCTAAAGAAATTACTAAATCATAATTAGATTTATCTGCTTCTGTTTTTATTTCATCAACACCAGGTAAAAATCTGTATGCTTTTGGGACTTCTGGTATTATAATATCTACTTCTTTTCCTATTTGTTTTAAAGCTAAAAACATTGCAAGACTAGTTCCAATTGCATCTCCATCAGGACTCTCATGTGTTAAAATTGCTATATTTTTTGCTACATTTATTTCTTCTGCAATATTATCTAATGTCATATTATTCAACCCTTTCTAAATATAGATTTATTTATTGTCTTTTCCAAATCCTATTTCTTTTAATATAGAATCAATTTTTGCTCCATATTCTAATGAATCATCAAGTTCAAATATAATTTCAGGAGTAATTCTTAAATTAATTCTTTTTGCCAATTCGCTTCTTATAAAACCTGAAGATTTTTTTAAATTTGCTAATGTTTCTTTAATATTTTTTGAATTTAAAATACTAACATATACTTTTGCATATTTTAAATCTGGCGTAACTTTTGCTTTTGTAACGCTAATTAATCCTGTTACATTAGGATTTTTTAATTCAAAAGATATTATATTACTAATTTCTTTTTTTAATTCTTCATCAATTCTATTAAATCGATTATTATTTTTATGCATTATATCTTCATTCCTTTCAAGTATAATTGTACACGTAAAATAATTATTTTTTTAATATCTATTTCTTTATTTCTTCCATAACGTATACTTCTAAAGTATCTTCTTCCATCAAATCATTAAATTTATCTATTTGAACACCACATTCAAAACCTGTTGTAACTTCTTTAACATCATCTTTAAATCTTTTTAATGATACTAATTTTCCATCATGTATTACAACATTATTTCTTATTACTCTTATACCTGCATTTCTTGAAATTTTTCCATCTGTTACATAACACCCTGCTATTGTTCCAACATTAGATACTTTAAATGTTTGTCTAATTACCGCTGTTCCAATAACTTTTTCTTCATAAGTTGGCTCAAGCATTCCTTTCATTGCTGATTCAATATCTTCTATTGCTTGATATATAACTGAATATTGTTTTATTTCTACTTCTTCTTTTTCTGCCATTTCTCTTGCCATAGGTTCAGGACGTACATTAAATGCAATTATTATAGCATTAGATACTTTTGCTAAAGTAACATCAGATTCAGTAACTCCACCAACATTTGCGTGTATAACTTTTACTTCAACTTCTTCATTAGATAATTTTTCTAAACTTTGTTCAACTGCTTCAACAGAACCTTGTACATCTGCTTTTACAATTAAATTTAATTGTTTTAGTTTTCCTTTTTCAATTTGGTTAAATAAATCATTTAGTGTAACTCTTGATGTTTTATTAATAGATTTTTCTCTTGCTTGGGTTCTTCTTCTTTCTATTAAGTGTTTTGCAGTTTTTTCGTCTTTAACTTCATAGAAAGTTTCTCCAACTTCTGGTACTTCTGTTAAACCAACAATTTCAACTGGTGTAGATGGTCCTGCTTTTTTTACTTTCTTTCCTTTTTCATTTGTCATTGCTCTAATTCTTCCTATAACAGAACCAACAACGATTGTATCTCCAATATCAAGTGTTCCTCTTTGTACTAATGCTGTTACAATAGTTCCTTTTGTTTTATCTAATCTTGCTTCAATTACAACACCTTTTGCTTGTTTATTTGGATTTGCTTTTAATTCCTTCATATCTGCAACCAATAATACCATTTCTAGTAAAGTATCTATATTAATTTTTTGTTTTGCAGAAATAGGTACAAAAATAGTATCTCCGCCCCATTCTTCTGGAACTAAATCATATTTCATTAAATCTTGTTTTACTCTTTCAATATTAGCACCTTCAACATCTATTTTGTTTATTGCAACTATAATTGGAATTCCTGCAGCTTTAGCATGATTAATTGCTTCAACTGTTTGTGGCATTACACCATCATTTGCAGCAACAACTAATATTGCAATATCTGTTACTTGAGCACCTCTTGCTCTCATACTTGTAAATGCCTCGTGTCCCGGTGTATCTAAAAATGTTATTTCTCTACCATTTACTTCAACTTTATATGCACCAATATGTTGTGTAATTCCTCCTGCTTCACCTTCTATTACATTTGTTTGTCTAATAGCATCTAAAAGTGATGTTTTACCATGGTCTACGTGTCCCATAACAACAATAACTGGTGGTCTTGGTTGTAAATCTTCTTCAGAATCTTCTGTATCGTCAAATAATATATCTTCTTCTGTTACTACTTCTTTTTTATTTGCAGTAATTCCAAATTCTTGTGCTATTAAAAATGCTGTATCAAAATCTATCTCATTATTTATTGTTGCTAAAATTCCATAACCTAATAATTTTTTTATAACCTCACCTGTTGTTTTCTTTATTTCTGCTGCAAAGTCTTTAACAGTTATAGATTCTGGTATTGTTATTTCAGTTAATTGGAATATTTTTTGTTTATTACGTTCTTCATCATTTTTTGAATTTTTTCTCTTATTTTTTCTTCCTCTTTCTGTAGTTAAATCATAATAATCTAACATTCCACCTTCTGAATCATTAAACATACGAGATAATCTATTTTCTTGTTTTAAACCTTTTAATTTTCCCTCATTAATATCATATTGATTTGATTTTTTAGATTTATTTTTTCTATTGGTTCTATTTTCCTCAAATCTATTATTTTTTTGTTTATCTATTGCTTTATTGTTATATTCTCTAACACTTTCCTTTTCAACAACATCAGATGCCATAATATTTTTTATATTTTTTTCGATTCCTTTTTCATCAAGTGGTCTTCTATTAAAATTATTATTTCTATTTTGTTTAAAATTATTATCTTTGTTATAATTTTGAGAATTTTTATTATTTTTATAATTATTTTTTCTAAAATTATTATTTTCATTGTTATTTTTATTATCGTTATTTTTTCTATTTTCAAAATTATTATTTTTCCAATTAGATTTATTATTTTTAAAATCTTTTTTCTCAAAATGGTTTTCATTATTATTAAACTGCTTTTTATTAAAATTACCGTTTTCTTTGACGTTATTTGTTTTTATTTCTTTTTCCTCAACATTTTCTACTACTTGTTCTTGCTTTTCTTCTTTTTTCTCTTTAATTTCTTCAACAGCTGTCTCTTTTTCAGTATTTTTTTCTTTATTTAAACCAAATAATTCGCTAACAGTAAGAGGTTTAGCAGTTTTATTTCTATAAACAATATTATAATCTTTATTTGTATTTCTCTCAATAAAACCTACTTTTTTATTTTTTTCTTCTTCTTGTCTTTTTAATTTTTCTTGCTCTTGCTTTTTTTCATCTTCTTCAGATATTATTACTTCTCTTCTTATAATTACTGGAGTATCTGATTTTTCTTCTTTTTTCTCTTTTTTTATTTTTTTCTCTTTTTCTTCTTTTTTTGGTGTTTTACTTTTTTTATCTTCTTTTTCTACTTTACTATTTTTAGTTTTATTTTCACTTTCTTTTAAACTTTTTTCAATTAAAGAAGCATCATTTTCTTCTATTGAACTTAAATGATTTTTTACTTCAATATTTAATTTTTTTGCTATATCAATTATTTCTTTACTTGACATTTCTAATTTTTTTGCTAACTCATATATTTTTAACTTACCCAATAATTTCACCCCCATTATTTTTTAAAATCTATTAAATTTTTTATTATAATTTTTCACTAATTACACCTCTTAAATCTTCGTAAATATTTTCATCTATTTTGCATGAAAAACTTTTTTCCAATTTTCTTTTTTTCTTTGCATTTTCTAAACAAGCAATATTATTACATATATATGCTCCTCTGCCTTGCATTTTGCCAGTTTTATCAATTGTAATAATACCTTGTTTATTTTTTATTATTCTTATTAAATCATTTTTGTCTTTCTTTGTATTACAACCTATACATGTTCTTTGTAATATATTACTCATATTTATTCCTCTATATTTGAATTATTTTGATTTTGTATCATTTCTCTAAATTGAGTTTCTGATTTAATATCTATTTTCCAATTTGTTAATTTTGCTGCAAGTCTAGCATTTTGACCAGCTTTTCCTATTGCAAGTGATAATTGATCATCTTGTACTATAACTTGTGCAAATTTTTCTTCTGGTTTTACATCAATAGCCATAACTTGTGCAGGTAATAATGCAGAAGCAATATATGTTGATGGTTCTTCATTCCATTCTATAACATCTATTTTTTCACCATTTAATTCATTTATTATATTTTGTATTCTAACTCCCCTTTGCCCTACACATGAACCTACTGGGTCTATATTTGGATTTTCTGAATACACTGCTACTTTACATCTACTACCTGGATCACGTGCTACACTCTTAATTTGTATAACCCCTTCATATATTTCTGGTATTTCAAATTCAAATAATTTTTTTACAAATTCTCCTGATGCTCTTGATATAATTGCTTGTGGAATTCCCTTATTACCTCTAACAACATCTAATACATAACCTTTAATTTTATCATTTACTTTGTATTTTTCTGTTGGAATTTGTTCTTTTATTGGCATTAAACCTTCTAGTTTTCCAAGGTCTATAATTAAAATTCCTGTATCTGCTTTTTGTACTATTCCTGAAATAATTTCTCCTTTTCTATCATTAAATTCTGTATATACTATATTTCTTTCTGCTTCTCTTAATTTTTGAATTATAACTTGTTTTGCTGTTTGTGCTGCAATTCTACCAAAATTTTTTGGTGTTAATTCAATTTCAACTGTATCCCCAATATTTAATTTTTTGCTAATTTCCTTTGCTTCATTTAATGATATTTGTAAATTTGGTTCTTCTACTGCTTCTACTACTTCTTTTACAGAATATATATGTGTTTCACCAGTTGTTTTATCAATTTCAACTTTAACATTTTCACTTGCATCAAAATTTCTTTTATATGCTGTTACTAATGCTGTTTCTATTGCTTCTATTATATATTCTTTTTTTATTCCTTTTTCTTTTTCTAATTCTTCTAACGCAATTATTAGTTCTTTATTATCAATTCCTTTCATTTTTTCCTCCCTTATTTTTATTATAATTACCAGTTATATACTGATTTTATTTGCGAAATATTTTTTCTTGGTATAGTTTGTTCTTCTAAATAAATATTTTCATTATCATATTTATTTAATATACCTTTTATACTTTTTTTACCTTCTATTGCTTTAAATAATTTTATTTCTATTTCTTTTCCTATGTTTTCTTGTAAATGTTTATCTTTTCTTATATTTCTTTCTACCCCCGGAGACGATACTTCTAAATAGTATTGTTCTTTTATGTAATCTGCCTCGTCTAACATATCTGTAATAGCATTATTGACAGTTTCACAGTCGTTTAAATCAATTCCGTGTATTTTTATCTATATATATTCTTAAATAATAATCTTTTCCTTCTTTTGAATATTCAACATCATATAGTTCATATCCTAATTTTGTTATTATTGGTTCTATTAGGTTTTGAACTTTTTCTTCAATATTTGCCATTATACCTCCTTTACAATTTTAAAGAGTGGAATTTGTTTCCACTCTTCTAATTCTCATTATGTTGTAAATATTATATGCTCTAAATTGCTAATTGTCAATAGTTTTTTTACATTTTTTAATATTGTCTACCCCATACTACCATTTTTTCTGCTTTTTTACCACAACAAACACAAGTATCTGATAAATTTTCTTGTTCAAAAGGTATGCATCTAGAGTGTGCTCCTGTAAGTTCTTTTATTTTATTTTCACATTCAACATCTCCACACCACATTGTTTTTATATATCCTTGATTTGAGTTTATTTTTTCTTCAAATTCTTCTAATGTTTTTGCTATTGATGTTTTTGAAATATTTCTTTCTTTGCAAATATTATATAAATTCTGTTGAATATCATCTAATATAGCTTGTAATTTGTTATTTAATTCATCTAAGTTAATTTCAATTTTTTCATTTGTATCTCTTCTAACTAAAATACATTTATTATTTTCTATATCTCTTGGTCCTAATTCTATTCTAATTGGTACTCCTCTCATTTCCCAATCATTAAATTTATATCCTGGTGAATATTGTTCTCTAATGTCTAATTCAACTCTATAATTATCTTTTAAAACATTAAATAATTCTTCTGCTTTTTCTTTAACACCTTCTTTATGCATTGCAACAGGCACTATAACTACTTGTATTGGTGCAATTTTTGGTGGTAATTTTAAACCTCTATCATCTCCATGTGCCATTATAATTGCTCCAATTAGTCTTGTACTAATTCCCCAAGATGTTTGATAAGCATATTCTTCTTTTCCATCTCTATTTTGAAATTTTATTTCAAATGGTTTTGTGAAATTTTGACCAAAATAATGTGATGTTCCTGCTTGTAATGCTCTACCATCATGCATTAAAGTTTCTACTGTATATGTACTTTCTGCTCCTGCAAATTTTTCTTTTTCAGTTTTTACTCCTTTTAAAACTGGTATTGCAAGATATTCTTCAATTATTTTTGCATAAATATTTAACATTTGTAATGTTCTTTCTTTTGCTTCTTCTGCTGTTTCATGTATTGTATGTCCTTCTTGCCATAAAAATTCTCTTGAACGTAAAAATGGTCTTGTTTCTTTTTCCCATCTTAATACATTACACCATTGATTATATACAAAAGGTAAGTCTCTCCAAGATTTTAACCATTTTGAATATAATGTTGAAAACATTGTTTCAGATGTTGGTCTTACACATAATTTTTCATCTAATTTTTCTCCACCTGCTTCTGTTACAAAAGCTACTTCTGGGGCAAAACCTTCTACGTGATCCTTCTCCTTTTGCAATAGGCTTTCTGGAATAAGTAATGGAAAATATACATTTTTTACACCTGTTTCTTTAAATAATTTATCTGCATAATTTTGTATATTTTCCCAAATTGCATATCCATATGGC
>CANQOW010000026.1 GCA_947625545.1 uncultured Clostridia bacterium | reverse complement strand
GAAGATGAAATAAAAAAAGCAAAAGAATACAACACAAAATTATATCCAATTTACAAAGCATTTTCTTGGGATTTGCTTTTTTACTATTCAATAATATACCTATTTTTAAATCAAGCCAAAGGTTTATCAACATCAAACATACTATTAGCAGATTCATTTTACCCTTTATCTAAAATGTTTTTTGAAATACCTTTTGTTACTGTTGTAGATAAAATTGGTAAAAAAAATAGTTTATTTTTAGGTAATGTTTTACTAGCAATAGGTATTTTTGTGCTATTTATTTTTCCCGGACTAACTTGTGCAATTTTATCTAATATTATATTAGCCGCAGGTTTTGTTTTAAAGGAATTATGCGAATCTAGTGTTTTAGATGAATGTATTACAAATCAAGAAAAGAAACGTTCTATTTTTTCTAGCATAGATGGTAAAGGTCTTTCTGCATATTATTTTATAGACTCAGTTTGCGCAGTACTTACAAGTTTCTTTTTTGTAATAAATGCATATATACCTATAATTTTATGTTTTGCATTTTGTGTTTTAAACAGTATTATTGCATATAAATTTAAAGATTTTGAAAATAACATAAAAGAAAGTAAAAAAACTAATTATTCTAACTATTTTAAACAATTAAAATTTTCTTTTAAATATATATTCAAATCAAATAGATTAAGGAATTTAATATTATTTATAGCATTATTTTCACGGACTATTAGGTATTCGTTCTACTCTTACAAGCAGTTTATTAAAAGATGTTGGAATACCTGAGCAATATTTTGGAATTATATTTGCAATTTTAGGAATTTTCTCAAGTGTTGCATCTAAAAAGCAAAATTTAATACATAATAAATTTAAAAATAGAACTTTAACATACCTTTCTATTCCTTATTGTGCATCATTAATTATATCTGGTTTAGTTGTTATAGGCAAATTAAATGCTACTTTTGCTATTATTACCATATTAATAATGTTTGCGATACAACATATTGTTAAAGGACCTTATTATTCTTTAACAAATAGATATTTAAACAGTTTTTCAAATCCAGAAATTAATACTAAAATATATTCTGCTAAAGCATTAGTAGAAGGCTTATTAAGATTTTTCATATCACTATTTGCATCATTTTTACTAGAACACTTAAATACATCATACTCATTAATACTTATAGGCTGTATATTCATGATAATATTAGTTCTTTTATTAGACTATATGAGAACTCGCGTTGGACTAAAACCAGAAGAATACAAAAAATCTGATATAGAATTTACTTTTGTAAAATAAAATTTACTTACAAAATCTATGATTTCCTATTACTACTGTTAAAGGTCTTGACCAAATCCACGCACTTGTTGCAGTATTTGGATTAAAGTAATATAAAGCACCATAAGATGGATCCCAACCATTTAAAGCATCTTGTGCTGCTTTTTTTGCTGTACTATCTGGAGCCATATTTATTTGTCCATCTTTTACAGCATCAAAAGCTCCTGATTGATAAATTACACCTGAAATAGTATTAGGAAATTTAGAACTTCTTACTCTATTTAAAACAACTGCCCCAACTGCAACTTGACCTGTGTAACTTTCTCCTCTTGCTTCTCCATATATTAATCTTGCTAATAAATTTAAGTCTGTTGAATTGCTTGTACTACTTGAACCTGATGAAGATCCAGAAGAACTACTTGTTATTCCCATTGCATTTAAAGTATTTTTTCCTGCTATTCCATCTACTGTTAATCCATTTTTAGATTGAAATTTTTTAACTGCTGCAACAGTCTGACTACCATATATTCCATCAACAGAACCTGTATAATATCCCCATCTTTTTAATTTTGTTTGAATTTGTGTAACTTCATTACCTCTTGAACCATATTTAGATAGAGCTTTAGAATTATCTCTAAAAAATATATTATATGTTAAAAAAAGCATAACTGCAAGTGTTATAACAACTATTGCTTTTTTATTAATATTAAATTTACGCATAAAAATACACCCCATATTTAAAAAATATTTTTATATATTTTCTCCATATAAGGTGAATTTATACATTATTAAAATAACCCAACAATATTTCCATTTTTATCAATATCAATATTTTCAGCAGCAGGAACTTTTGGTAAGCCAGGCATTGTAAATATTTTTCCTGCTAAAACTACAATAAAACCTGCACCTGCTTTTAAATAAACATCTTGTATATGTATTTTAAAAGGCTCTTTGCATTCTAAATTTTTAGGATTATCTGAAAAAGAATATTGTGTTTTTGCAATACAAATAGGTAATTTTCCAAAACCCGATTTTTCAATTAATTCTATATTTTTTAAACTATCACCTAAAAATTCAATGTCTTCTGCTCCATATACATTTTTGGCTATTTTTTCAATTTTTTCTTTTATACCATCTTCTAAATTGTATGGAAATTTAATTTCATTTTCAATATTTGATAATTCTACTACTTTTTTTGCTAAATCTATTGCACCATTTCCACCTTTTTCCCATGCTTCTACTAGACTTAAAGTTACATTTTTCTTATTCAATTCTTCTCTTAAGAAATCTATTTCTTTTTGAGAATCGTCTTTATATTTATTTATAGCAACTATTACATTTAAACCAAATACATTTTTTATATTATCAATATGTTTAAATAAATTATTCATTCCATTTGATAATATATCTAAATTTTCATTTTTTATTTCGTCTAAATTTGCTCCACCATGATATTTTAAAGCCTTTAATGTTGCAACTATAACTACAACATTTGGTTTTATATTATTTAATCTACATTTTATATCTAAAAATTTTTCTGCCCCTAAATCTGCACCAAATCCTGCTTCTGTTATTACATAATCCCCTAATTTTAATGCTAAATTTGTTGCAATTATACTATTACAGCCATGAGCAATATTTGCAAATGGTCCACCATGAACTAATGCAGGTGTAGCCTCTAATGTTTGTACTAAATTTGGTTTTATTGCATCTTTTAATAATACTGTTAAACTTCCTTCTGCTTTTAAATCTTTTGCATATATAGGTTTATCTTCTTCATTATAACCTACAACTATGTTTCCAATTCTTCTTTTTAAATCGTCTATATCTTTTGCTAGGCACAATATTGCCATCATTTCAGATGCTGAGGTTATATCAAAACCATCTTCTCTTGGTACTACATTTTTTTCTTCTGATAAACCACACTTAATTTTTCTTAATTGTCTATCATTTAAGTCTACACATCTTTTCCATATTACCTTTTTAAACTTTAATTCATTTCCAAAATATATGTGATTATCTATTAAAGCAGATAATAAATTGTTTGCAGATGTTAAAGCATGTATATCTCCTGTAAAATGTAAGTTTATATCTTCCATTGGTGCAATTTGTGCATAACCACCACCTGTTGCTCCTCCTTTAATTCCAAATACTGGTCCTAGTGATGGCTCTCTTAATGCTAATATTGAGTTTTTATTTATTTTTCTTAATCCATCTGCCAAACCTATTGAAATTGTAGTTTTTCCTTCTCCTAATGGTGTTGGGTTTATTGCTGTAACTAAAATTAATTTTCCATTAGGCTTATCATTTATTTTTTTATACACAGAGTCTGATATTTTAGCTTTATATTTTCCATAACTTTCAATATCGTCTTCATCAATTCCTATTTTTTTTGCTATTTCATTAATGTTTTTTAGTTTTGTATTTCTTGCTATTTCTATATCTTCCATTTGACTTTCCTCACTTTAATTAATTTTATATTTTAAAAAATTAACCCAACTATAATTCCTATTATTGCACCTACAACTACTTGTAAAGGAGTATGTCCTAAAACTTCAACTAACTTTTCTTGTACTTCTAAACCTGTTAAACCCGGTGTTTGAACAATTTTATTTAACAGTGTTGCTTGCTTTCCTGCTGCTCTTCTAACACCCGCTGCATCATACATTACAACTAATGAAACAATAAGAGATAAAGCAAATAGTGGCGTTTCTACCCCAACATCTTTACCTATTAATGTTGTAAGAGAAACCACTATTGCTGTATGTGAACTAGGCATACCTCCTGCTCCAATTATTCTTTTAAAATTAAATTTTTTTGTAGTTACTAGGTCATATATAACTTTAAAACATTGTATAGAAAACCATAATAAAACTGGCACATATATATATTTATTTGTTATAAACTTTAAAAAAATGTCCATAAAAACCCCTATTTAATTAATTTTATTGCAATAATTTTAGTCTCCTACACTAAAATCTTCTTCTATAATTTCATTATCTTTTTTTATTAAGATAGATATTTTCTTTTCTGCTTCGTCAAGCATTTTTGTGCATTGATTTGAAAGTTTTATTCCTTCTTCAAATTTTGTTATTGTATCATCTAAACTTAAATCTCCTGTTTCTAATTCATTTGCTATTGTTTCTAATTTTTTTATTGTTTCTTCAAAATTAACTTTCTCTTTACTCATTATTCCCTCCAAATATTTCTCTTACATTATTTTTGCAAGTTTTTCGCCATCTGTAAATTTTATATTAATTTCATCATCTTTTTTTAATTTTTTTACTGTTTTTACAATTTTTCCATCTAATTCAGTAATACAATAACCTCTTGATAAAGTTTTAAGCGGACTTAAAGCATCTAATTTTGAAATTATTGTTGCTGCTTCATTTTTGCTTTTATTTAATCTTTCACTCATTTTTAATTGCATATTTTTAACTATCATATCAATTTGAATTGCTTTTTCATTTATTTTTTGCATTGGCTCTTTAAATGCTCTACTTTGCATACATTTTTCATATCTTAATCTCATCAATTCAACTTTTTTCTTTAATGATAATTTATACCTTTTATTATAGTTTTCTAAATTATCTCTTACTAAATCTATGTCTTGAACAGCAAGTTCTGCAGCAGCAGATGGTGTTGGTGCTCTTAAATCTGCAACAAAATCTGCTATCGTAAAGTCTGTTTCATGCCCTACTGCTGATATAACTGGTAATTTAGAATTAAATATTGCTCTTGCAACTATTTCTTCATTAAAAGGCCATAAATCTTCTAATGAACCTCCACCTCTTGCAAGTATTAAAACATCTGCTAAATTCTTTTCATTCATTATACTTATGGCTTCTGCAATTTTTTCTCCTGCACCTTCACCTTGAACTGGGACTGGTAACAATCTTATATATACATTAGGATTTCTTCTTGTACTTACATTTATTATATCTCTAATTACTGCTCCTGTTTGTGATGTTAAAACTCCTATAACTTTTGGCATATATGGTATTGGTTTTTTATATCTTTCATCAAATAAACCTTCTAATTGCAATTTATTTTTTAATTCTTCATATTTAGTATATAAATCACCTATACCATCATTTTGCATTGCCTTACAGTATATTTGGTAAACTCCGTCCCTTTCAAAAACAGATACTGTTCCAAATACTACTATTTTCATACCGTCTTTTGGCTCAAAATTCAAGTTTGATGTATATGTTTTAAACATTATACATTTTATTAAAGAATTTTCGTCTTTTAAGGTAAAATATAAATGCCCTGTATAGTGTCTTTTGAAATTTGATATTTCTCCTTTTACCAGGACATTATTTAAGTATTCGTCTTCACCAATTTTCTGTTTTACATATCTATTTAATTCTGTAACTGTTATTGGCTCAATTTTCATTTATCTGCTCCTTCTCTTACTATATTTGCTAAAACGCCATTTATAAATGTTGATGAAGTTTCTTCTCCATATTTTTTTGCAATTTCTACTGCTTCATTAATTGCAACTTTATATGGTATATCTGTATATTTTATTTCATAAATTGATAATTTTAATATTGCCAAATTAATTTTAGATATTCTATCTAATTTCCAGTCTTGTTTTAAATTATTAGAAATAATATTAATTATTTCTTCATAATGTTCTTTAATACCATTTGTTACATTTAATATGTATGTTTTTATTTCTTCATCTGTAATATCACTATTTTCAATATATAAATCAATTTGTTCTTGTGAATTATCTTGCTGAATTTCCATACTATACAATAGTTTAAATGCTAATTCTCTTATTGCTGATCTTTTCATTTTTTAGTTCCTTTCTTATAACCTATCTATTAGATTTTTTATTTTTTCTTTTACTTCATATTTATTTTTCTGTATATAGTTACCAATAAATATTCCTAATGCAATTAAGATAATTCCAACAATCAACATATATAAACGTGTACATAATATTACTATTGCAATTAATCCACCTATAATTGCTCCTCTATATTCATAAATAAAATTTTTTAATGCTTCCATATTACCCTCCATTCGAGCAATTTTTATTGCTTAATTTATTTTTACTTAAATAATCTCATATTATTGTGCTTCTTGTTGTTCAGGTGAGATATTTTTTATATTAATATTAATTTCTTTAATATCTAAATCTGTAGCCTTTTTTACTACTTCTTTTATTCTCATTTGCATATTTGAAGATAATTCTTTTATTATAGTATTAGGTAATACTAATATAGTTAAGTCTATTTTTACATTATTATCATCATCAAATATTACTTTTGTTGATACATTTTTTGTTGTTTCAAATCCATTTGCTACACTATTTACAAGGTTTTCTATTGTATCTTTAGAAATTAAAAGTTTTCCACTTTCATTTTCTAATAAAATACCTTCAACTTTTCCTTTTTCTTTCTTTGAACTTGAATCAAAGAATATGCATTTTATAGATAGAATTACAAATATAGTATTAACAACTAACATTATATTAGTATATGTTTGATTGTTTAATACTTTATCAATTAATATAACTATTGTATCTGTATTTGTCCAATTAAGTACCAATAAATAAAATATTAGTGCTAATAATAAAACAATATATGAATATATTACTAGAGTTATTTTTTCAATTACTTTCATATTTTTTATTTCCTTTCATTATAAGGTTTATTTATTTTCTTCATTTTCTGTTTCTGTTTTTATTTCTTCGTTAATATCTTTTTTTGTTTCTGTTTCATTTACTTCTGTTTTAACACCTTGAACATGTACATTTACTTCTAATACTTTTAAACCTGTCATTGTTTCTACTGCTTTTTTTACTCTGTTTTGAATTTCAAATGCAACATCTGGTATTCTTACTCCATATTCTACAATTATATTTACATCTATTTTTGCTTCTTTATCTCCAACTTCTACTTTTATTCCTTTTGATAAGTTTTTCTTTCCACTAAATACTTCTGTTATTCCTCCTGCAAATCCTCCTGCCATTCCAGATACTCCTGGTACTTCTGATGCTGCAATTCCTGCAATTACTGATACAACATCATCTGATATTTTAATTTCGCTTTTATCTTCTCTAACTTCAATAACTTCCTCTTTTACTTCCTCAATATTTTCTGTTGTTTGATCTTCTAAATTTTCATTATTCATAATATTTTCCTCCTTTAATATTTTTAAATAAAAATTGATATACTTAATTTTTATGTTATAAGTATATCAATTTTTTTTAGTTTTTACAACTATTTTTTAATATTTTCTTTTTTTATTTTATATATAAATTAGGGTCAACATATTCATTATCCTTTAACATTTCAAAATGTAAATGATAATTATCTAATATTTCAAATGATGCAGTATTACCTACTGTTCCAATAGTTTGACCTTTTGTAACTTTTTCTCCAACCTCAACATACTCTGCTGTTAAAAGGTTAGCATATCTTGTTTCAAACCCATCTTGATGCTTTATTATTACTGTTATTCCATATCTAGGGTCTGTTTTTATAGCAGATATTTCTCCTTCTTCTGCTGCTTTTACTACTGTTGTTTTATCTGCTTCAATATCTAGAGCAGTATGTGTAATCCATTCTTTTAAAGTATTTGAATATACTAATGAATCTTTTGCAAACTCTCTAAAAACTGTTCCTTCAACTGGCATTATAAATTCTAATTCTTTAACCTCTGCATTTGTTAAACTTATTTCTTCAACATTTTCTTCTGATGCAAGTTGCTCCTCTGTATTTTCTTGTGAACTTTCTTGTGTTTCAGCAGTTGCAACTGGTGTTTCTGTTTCATCATCATCATCAAAAACAGATACCGTAGTATTTTGTTCTAACTCTAATGCCTCCTCTTTTACTTCTTCTACTGTTTTACTAATTTGTGAACTCGCTTGTTCTAAATTTTCTTTTCTAGTAGTATTTGATACTATATCTGCTATTCTTTCTGTATTAATTTCTTCTGTATTATTATTGTAAGTTACGAAAGTAATAATAAATGCAATAATAGAAATACCTAAAATTGTTCCTAGTAAATATAATATATTTTTAAAACTACTATCTTTTTCAACTTTTCTTCTTTCTCTTCTCATAATTTTCCTCCCTGAATTAATTTATTTTAAGTATTTCCTATTTTTTCTATTTTTATACATTACATATTAGTTATTTCAATTCCTATATAAAAATGTTTTATAATATCTTCATAATTTAAACCTTGTTTTGCTAATGCATCTGCTCCTGTTTGACTCATTCCAACTCCGTGCCCATAACCTATAACACTAAATTTTATATTATCTCCATCTATTGTAATATCAAAGTTTGTTGACCTTAAACCTAAAATAGTTCTTGCTTCTACACCAGATAAATTTTTGTTTCCAAATTTAACTGTTTTTACTCTGCCACTTTCTGTTAGTTCTAATATTTCTATACAATTTTCTAAATTAAAATCTATTTCAATATCACTATAATTTTCTTTTAATTTATCTAATAATTCTTGTTTTGTTAATGTTACTTCTGAACTATATTGACTATATGCATCTTCTCCTGATGTTTCAACTACTTGTAAATATGGATATCCACTTCCACCCCAAACATTAAATGGTACTTCTGTCATTCCTCCGCTATTTGAATGGAAAAATGCATTTATTGGTGCTCCTTCATAAGTTATTATCTTTCCAATAGTATCATTTACAGCACTTGATATTTTATTCCAGTTTTCTTGTGCTAAATTTTCGTCCCATCTCTTAAATCTATCTTCTTTTGATATCCACGCTTGACAACAACTTGAACTATCACAAATATCTGCTCCTTTGTGTTTTGAATTATTATTTATAATTTTATAAATTGTATAAGTTCTTGCAACAATAGCTTGTGCTTTTAAGGCTTCTATATCAAAATCTACTGGCATTTCTGCTGATACAACATTTACTAAATATTCGTCTAATTTTATTTCTTCTACTTCGTTTGTATTTGTATGTAATAGTTTTACTGTTTTATATTTACTATAATCATAATCTGCAATTTTTACTTCTTCTATTTTGTTTTCTTGAATTTCATTTTCCATATATGTTGCCATTGTTTCTATTACATTAAATCTTTTTGTAAATATAATAGGGAGTATAAAACATAGACTAATAATAATTAATAAATATAACAAAACTTTTCTCATACTGCCTCCAATTTACTTTTCATTCTATCTAGAACTCTTCTTTCAATTCTAGATACTTGTACTTGTGTTATTCCTAATATTTTGCCTACTTGTGCTTGCGTTTTTTCTTTATAAAATCTAAGTATTATTACCTCTTGCTCTCTTTTGTTTAAATCTTGTATTATTTGCCTTATCGCTAATTTATTTGAAATTGCTGTTGCTTCATCTTTTTGGCATACTATTTTATCTATCATTTGTCTATTATCTCCATTATTACTAGCATCTTCTTGATACAAAGATTCTACTGGTTTTGCAGAATCTAATGCTAGTGCTATTTCTTCTTTTGATATTTTTAATTTTTTTGATATTTCACTTATATTTATCTCTTCTCCATATTTTTCTAAATATTCTTTTTGCATACTTCTTATTTTATTAACTAATTCTTTTGTGCTTCTACTAACTTTTATTATTCCATCATCTCTTAAAAATCTTTTTATTTCTCCTAATATGTATGGTACTGCATATGTTGAAAGTTGTACTTCATAATTTGTATCAAACTTTTTAATTGCTTTTATAAAACCTATACAGCCTATTTGGTATAGGTCTTCGTATTCATAACCTCTACCACCAAAACGTTTTACTATATTCCATATTAAACCATTATTTGTATTTATTAAATCTGCTAAAACGTCTCTATCTCCGGCTTGTACTTGTTTTATTTTTTCAACACTATTTTCATACATACATACACTCCTCTTCTTTTGATTTTTCATACTTTTTTATGGCTTTTTTCATTGTAACTTTTGTTCCCATACCTAAAATTGATTCTACCTTCATTTCGTCCATAAAACTTTCCATTATTGTAAATCCCATTCCAGATCTTTCTAAATTTGGTTTTGAGGTATATAACGGTTCTCTTGCAGTTTTTATATCTTCTATACCTTTTCCTGAATCTGATATTTCAATTTCAATGGTATTATCATAAATTCTGCTTTCTATTTTCACAATTCCTTCCATATCTTCATACCCGTGTATAATACAATTTGTTACTGCTTCTGATACAGCAGTTTTAATATCTGCTAATTCTTCTAATGTAGGGTCTAATTGTGAAGCAAATGCAGCAACTGCAATTCTTGCAAATGCCTCATTATTTGATTTACTTAAAAATTCTAATTTCATTTCATTTTCATAAATACTTTTCATTGTTTCCTCCTAACTAATTTTTATTATTTTTGGTATTCCACACATATCAAAAACTTTTTTTATGCTTGGTTTTACATTTATCATTTCTACACTTCCGCCTAGCATTTTTGCAATTTTATACCTTCCAAGTAGCATTCCTATTCCTGCACTATCCATAAATGTTACTCCATTAAAATCAAAAATTGTTTTTTTAGGCATGTACTTTTCTATTTCAAAATCTGCCTTTCTTCTAATAGTTTCTGTTGTGTGATGGTCTAATTCTTCATTTATTTCTAATAACAACAGCTTGTCTTCCGCTATATATTTACTATTCAATGTTATTCCCCCTTATATAATATATTTAGGTTTTAAAGTTTCCTTAAACTTTTTTTATTTTAATGATTTATTTTTTTGTTATATATATTATACATTAATTGTAAAATTTTTCCATAGCGAAATTATAGAAGTTTTATCGATTTATGAGAAGTTTTCGACAAAATGAGCATGAACAAGCCCATCTTATATTATAAAGATGGGCTAACTACATTCATAAATTTTGTTTTAGAACAAACTCCTTTCTGATTTTTCTTAAATTTCATTTCAATCGCTGTTTTCTTCTATTTTCATCCATATAAAAATAGAAATCAAAAACAAAAAGTTCTTCATATATGTTCTATCCTCCCATTTATGAATTTAAGGAACTATTTATTCCCAGAGTTTTTTTATTTTATTATAGTTTTTTAAAAAAGTCAATATTTTCCAATTAATTTTGTAAAATTTTTCCTTTTTTATTAAAGTTTCATTACTTAATGTATAAAGCAACACGGAAACCGTACCATATAATAAGCAGAGGAATTAATAATACACGCAGATGCTGAAATAAAATACCTTTCGTGATAGAAACCTCCACCGCGATCCACGTTGATTTCATTTGTGTATTCCCATAAATTTCCTGCTAAATCATAGATATTATTTTTTCTTGTATATTCGGTATTCCCTGTTTTTATTATCCAATCCGGTTCAGAATAGTATTTAGTTTTACCACTCCATACTTCTCCTTTTGTAATTGAATTCACTGTTGGACAATCAAAATTACTAAATGTAAAATTTGTCAAGTAAATATATTGTGTAACATCTGTTACTTGTGCATTTAGATAATTTCCCCAACCTGTACTATCTGTTTCTACATCTACACCACTTTCTTCTAACCATTTCATTGTTGCAGCCCACATTCTTCCTGTTACTAAGCCACTTTGCACATAATTACTATTATACATACTTTCTGCATTTGTTTGTGCATTTTCATAATCTATATTACTCCAAGGTATTTGATTCTTCTTACTTACTGGGATTCCAGTTTCGTTATAACTAACACTTTTCTTTCCTTCTGGTATTCCTGCTTCATATCTTGCTATATAAAAGCCTTCATAGTCTTCTATTTGACTTTCTTCATTTTCTATTCCAGTTGGCAATCGATCATCACTATATGAATTATTTATTTTTTCATATTTTACTGTTGTATTATTTACTGGTACCCATACAAATTCATTTCCTTCACTATCTTCTATTACTAAACCATTATTCCAGCCTTCTACTTCGCTTCCATTTAATTTCCATTTTGCTTCTTCTGTATCTATGGCTTTAAATCCTACTGGTATTACTGGGTTATTGTATTTAAAATTTTTATCTCCTGATAATGTTGTATTTTCTAAACCTTTCGTATTATCTTTTACTATTTTATTTGCTTTTGCTATTATTTGTGCATCTGTTATTGCTATTACTTTTGTTGTTGAACTATTTCTATCTTCTATATTTATTTCTCCATCTAATATTTTCCAACAATTAAATTTATATTCGTTTTCTACATTTGCTGTTATTTCCAAACTTTCCCCTTTTGCTATTGTTACTCCATCACTTACACTTGCTATTCCTTCATCTTTTGTTATTGATATATCTACATTTTCATTATCCACTTCTATTTCGGTTTCTCCACTTAATGTTATTACTGGTCTTATTGGTACATATTCTGGACTATCGTTATTGTCAGGATAAAAACTTCTTCCTATTAAAGTATTGCTTCTATTAAAGTTATAACAATCTAAGTCTGAATCATTTACTACTAACATTGTATAATAAGTACAAGTTCCAGTTTCCACTAAATTATTATAATAAAATTTATCTTTTCCATTTCCCTCTACTATATTTATTGCTTCAAAATTATATAAACTAAAATCATTTACATTTAAACTTCTACAAGTATTTGTTCCATCTCCATATAGTGCTTCACATGCTTTGTTTATTTCTAATATTGCTTCTTCATCTGATTTTTCTTCTGGTATGTAAAAACCTGTATTTGTTGGTCTTTCTGTTATTAATGTTATTTCTTCTTTTTCACTATCTATTGATAATACTCTCCATTGCATATTTTCACTTTGTAAATTGCAATCATCATTTTCTATCTCGCCTTCCCATATTGTATACGTCTTTTCTTCTGACATATTATATGGTACATAGTCACCTACTTTTATTTTATCTTCTCTAATTAAATCTGCTACGGTTTCTTCTACTGGTCCATTTTCTTCTGGTAGTATAACTCCATTTCCGTCCCATAATGTTCCTATGTATTTTTCTCCACCACTTTTTAATATTTCTACATATAACTCTCCATTTGCATACAAATAATATTTTCTTTTTGTTGTTGTATTTATTAATTTCTTTGTAATTATTTCTGCTTTTTTACCTTTTTCGTCTTCTTCAGTTTCTCCTCCTGTTTGTTCTGTTATTATGCCTTTTCCTTTTAAATACCCAAAATAGTCTTTTGTTGTTTCATTCATTGTGTTTATTTCATAGTTTGTTACTTCTAAACTTAATGCTTCTTGTATTGCTTTTTCTTCATATAAGTATGTTGCTTTTTCTGTATTACTTAATAGACCTGTGTTTATTACTATGTTTAATGTTACTCCTGCTAGTATTAGTAATACTATTATTGTTATTACTAATGCTATTAATGTAATACCTCTTTCTTGAAATTTTTGTGTTTTCATTTTTTTAATACCTCCCTTAAAATTTTATTTTTCTTATTTTTCATTTTTCTTTTGTAATTGTTTTTTGCGGTTTGTTTTCGCTTTGTTGCTACTTTATTTCCGCTCGCTACCTT
>CANQOW010000025.1 GCA_947625545.1 uncultured Clostridia bacterium | reverse complement strand
TACCAGCACCACGAATATCTGCTCCCATTGTATTTAAAAAGTTTGCAACATCAACAATATGAGGTTCTTTAGCGGCATTATCTATTGTTGTTGTACCTTCTGCTAAAACAGAAGCCAACATAACATTAATAGTTGCACCAACAGAAACTATATCCATATATACTGAATTACCAACAAGTTTTTTTACAGATGCTGTAATTTTACCTTGACCGACTTCAACATTAGCACCTAATGCTTCAAACCCCTTTATATGTTGATCTATTGGTCTTGCACCAAGATTACAACCTCCGGGCATACCAACTTGTGCATTTTTACATCTCCCTAAAAGTGCACCAAGTAAGTAATATGATGCTCTAAATTTGCTTGTCATATCTAATGGCGCATTAGTACAACTAACATTTCTTGTATCTATTGTAATTTCATTTTTATTATTCCATGTTATTTTTGCACCTAATTCTTCTAATATTTTACAAGATATTTTAACATCACTAATATTAGGTAAATTTTCTATTGTGCATATTCCATTTATTAAAAGTGTTGCAGGTAAAATTGCTACTGCTGCATTTTTTGCACCACTAATTGTAACTTCACCTTTTAAAGGTGTTTTTCCTGTAATTAAAAGTTTCTCCAATGTATTACCCCCAAAAATGTAATAATATACTTTATCAATTGTAAAATATACCATAAATGTTGGAATAATACAAGTATTTTTGAAAAATTTATATGTACAAAGTAAAAAAAAATGTGTGTTAACAAAGGTAAAACTTTTGAAGTACATATGTGTATTTTGTTTTTCAAATATGCATTGTCTAATGTAAATTAACCTTATACTTGAAAATTATGTAAATTTATGCTATAATATATAAAGATATAGGTTAAAACCTATATTACGTATCATTTTTCTATTACTAATTAGTAAGGGGAAACTTCTCTTAATTTTTAGTTTTACTTATATAATAAAAATCTTCAAAAAATTAAAGGGAGGAAAAGTTATGACAAGAGCAAAAGATGTAGGAGCAGTGATTTTTAGTCTTGTTTCAACAATTTGCATTGCAATGAGTGTATATGTAATAAATACAATGCAAAATGCTGAGAGCGTGACGAAAATGCTTCTTACTATATCAATGGTTTCATTGATTATTGTAAAACTTTTTTACAATGAGAAAAAATTAAGATTTGCGTTTATATGTGCATTATTATTAAATGCATTAGCGTTGTTAATAGTCTTTTAACCATTGATAAAAATGTGCACCGAAAATATATTTCGATGCACATTTATTTTTTAATGCTGTGCATATTTGCGAAACAAAATGCACAATTTCCTTACTATACAAATATGAAATATTAAAATATAAATTAATTCTTTTAATTACCTAATTTAGCAGTAAAAATATTAACATTTTGTAAAATTTCAATAATTTTAAACTTTAATTTAAACTCAGTACTATCATCAGAAATAATACTATAATCTTCTTCAGTTAAATTATCTTGCATAAGTTCTTTTGACTCTTCATCAACAACACCAGAAGTAACATCAACAAAACATAAAGGTGGAAACATTACACACCACCAATTTTTGCCAGAAGCCTCACCAATTTCAATTCTTAAAGCATCATAAAAACCAGCAGGTAAAGAAATATCACCATAATTTTTTGTAGGAAATTCAAAATTACCTACATTAATTTTTACATCATAATCAAAACCATTTTCACGAATTGTATTAATAGCAATGTTATAAAAATCATCTTTATGTTCATTTATAATCTTAATAGTTTCCTCCTTAGAAGTAACACCATTAGAAATACTGTTCATATACTCTAAAACATTATCTCTAACTTTATATTTTAAATTTTGATCTTCAGTAGAATCACTATTTGCTATAACATGTAATCTAAATACACTATTAGAAATATCATTAGAAACAGCATTTACATAAGAAAATGCACAAATAACAGTATATAAAAAAAGTAAAAATAATATAAAAATATAATTTTTAAAATTAGAATTTACTATAAAATTAATAAACTTTCTCATAAAAAACCTCCATTAAAAATTTAAGTTGTAATCAAAAACCTAAATTGTAAAATTATCACTTTAAAAAAAGTATTAACCAAAAAATAAAAAATATACATTGCATATATAAAAAATGTTAAAATTTCTAAAAATATAGAAAATAAAAGTAATTTGTAACAAAATTGTAACAAAAATGTAATATTGTCGAAATATTTCTTTAAAAATATATTGACAATATTGGAAATAAATGGTAAAATTTACCAAACGAAAGTTAAATCCTAGGGGGAAAAATAATGAAGGTTCAAAAGAAAAATGTAAAATATATGTGTAGTTTTTATGCAAGTGAGTGGCATTTGGCAGTTATGCTATTACCATATATTAGTAAACAGATAGAAAAAGGAATAAAATTTGATACTATATTAAAAGAAGAAATAGCAGAAAATGTAAAAGAATTAATATCAAAATTAAATTTGAACAAGAAAATAGAAGAAAAAATGTTAGATATAAATTGGAATTTAAATAAAATAAATACACAAGAAGAAATAAATAAATTTATGAATGATAAAATAAAATCTGAAAAAAGTATAAGTATAATAGTAAATGGAACAAATAAAGAGGTAGAAAATACTTATAATTTAATTAATAATTGGTTAACTAAAAATTTAAAAATAATCAATGAAAGTAATATTGAAATAACTATAATAAGTTGTTTTAAAGCATTAGAAATAAAGGAAAATATAAATAATATTATAAATGAATATGATTTTGCATTAAATACATCTGGTGAGCATAAAATAGAAGAGATATATAATATTTATAAGAAAATTGTGTGTTAGTGAAAGCAAAGCTTTCGACACACACATGTGCATTTTGCTTTGCAATATGCACAGTCCAATATAAATTAACCTTATACAATAAAAAAAGTGATAAGTTATTGACTTATCACTTAAAATATTATATATTATATTGTACAAATATAAATATATAAGGGAGAAAAAATATATGGAAAAATTAGAAAAAGCAAAAGAAATATTAAAAAAATATAATCAAGAACATTTGTTAAATGGTTATGAAAAATTAGAAGAAAGCAAAAAAGAAGAATTATTAGACCAAATTTTATCAATAGATTTCGATTTAATATTATCATTATACGAAAAAACAAAAAAGCCAGTTGATTTAGGAGAAGGAAAAGTTGAACCAATAGAGCATACAGATAAGGATAAATTAACAAGTGAAGAAATGAAAAATTATTATGCAAAAGGTGCCGAAATAATAAAAAATGGAAAATATGCAGTAGTAACAATGGCAGGAGGACAAGGAACGAGATTAGGTTATACAGCACCAAAAGGAACATTTCCAATTATAGAAAATGTATCTTTATTTGAAGGTTTATCAAATACAATAAAAGAAGCACAAGAAGAATTTAATGCAATAATACCTTGGTATTTAATGACAAGTAGAGAAAATAATGAAGCAACAGTTAAATTTTTTGAAGAACATAACTATTTTGGTTTAAAGAAAGAAAATGTAACTTTCTTTAAACAAGGTGAATTACCAATGATAAGTACAGAAGGAAAAATATTACTAGATGAAACAGGAATTGTAAAACAAGCAGCAGATGGTCATGGAGGCGTTTTTGAATCTATGAGCAAAAATGGTGTTATAGATGATATGAAAAAACGTGGTATACAATGGATGTTTATATCTGGTGTAGATAATGTTTTAGCAAAAACTGTTGACGCAGTATTAACAGGATTAGCAATAGATAAAAAAGTATTAGCAGCAGGAAAATCTGTTGTAAAAAGTAATCCAAAAGAAAGAGTTGGAGTTTTCTGTAAGAAAAACAATAGACCTTATGTTATAGAATATACAGAAATTTCAGATGAAATGGCAGAAATGTTAGATGAAAATAATGAATTATTATATGGTGAATCTCACATATTATGCAACTTATTTAATATAAAAGCAATAGAAGAATTAAGCAAAAATAAATTACCATATCATTCAGCATTTAAAAAAGCAAAATACATAGATGAAAATGGTGAATTAGTAGTTCCAACATCTCCAAATGCATATAAATTTGAAGCATTTATATTTGATGCTTTTGAAAGATTAGATGATATGGTTATATTAAGAGTAAAAAGAGAAGAGGAATTTGCTCCTTTAAAAAATGCAGATGGAGTAGATAGTCCAAATACTGCAAAAGAGTTGTATTTAAATTATTTAAAAAATAAAAATAAATAATATTAAAGAAAAATGTAAATGCTAAGCTACCTTCGGTAAGTATAATTCTTTTTCATTTCGTGTCTTCCCACTGATGCTGTAATGATACTTACGTATCAAACAGCATTCAGCGGTCCCCACGGGACACTCAGTTGAAAAAAGAATTATATCTTACCTCACGCTTAGCTTAAAATAATTATTTAAAAAATAGTTAATATTATAATAATTTAAGAAAGGAAGGAATTTTATGAATTATAATGAAAAGTACCAAGAATGGTGTAATAATCCAAGAATTGATGAAAAAACAAAACAAGAATTAATGTCTATTAAAGGAAATGAGGAAGAAATTAAAGACAGATTCTATAAAGAATTAGAGTTTGGAACAGCAGGTTTAAGGGGTGTAATCGGAGCAGGAACTAATCGTATGAACAAATATACTGTAACAAAAGCAACACAAGGTTTAGCAAATTATATTATAAAAAATGGAACACAAGATAAAGGTGTTGCAATAGCATATGATTCAAGAAATATGTCTACAGAATTTAGTGAAGAAACAGCACTTTGTTTAAATGCTAATGGAATAAAAACATATATATTTGAATCATTAAGACCAACACCAGAATTATCTTTTGCAATTAGAAGTTTAGGTTGTACTGCAGGTATTGTAGTTACAGCAAGTCATAATCCACCAAAATATAATGGTTATAAAGTATATTGGGAAGATGGTGCACAAATAACTTACCCAAGAGATAAAGAAATAATTAATGAAGTAAATTCTATATTAGATTGTACAACTGCAAAAACAATGTCAAAGAGTGAGGCAATAGAAAAAGGTTTATATAATGTAATAGGTAGTGAAATTGACGATAAATATATTGCAGAGCTTAAAAAGTTAGTTGTTAATCAAGACATAATAAATGAAGTACAAAAAGATTTAAAAATAGTATATACGCCATTACATGGTACAGGAAATATACCTGCAAGAAGAATTTTAAAAGAAATAGGGTTTGAAAATGTATATGTAGTACCAGAACAAGAATTACCAGATGGAAATTTCCCAACTGTATCTTATCCAAATCCAGAAGACCCAAAAGCATTTGAATTAGCATTAAAATTAGCAAAAAAAGTTGATGCAGATATAGTTATTGCAAATGATCCAGATGCAGATAGATTAGGTGTTCATGTAAAGGATGCAAAAACAGGTGAATATATAGCATTTAATGGTAATATGACAGGAGCAATTTTAGCAGAATATGTTGTATCAGAAAAGAAAAAGAATAATAAATTACCAAGTAATGCTGCTATGGTAAAATCTATAGTTTCATCAAATATGGTCGACGTTATAGCAAAAGAATATAATGTAAAATTATTTGAAGTTTTAACAGGTTTTAAATATATTGGAGAAAAAATTAAAGAATTTGAAAAAAATAAAGATTTCCAATATGTATTTGGTTATGAAGAAAGTTATGGTTATTTAATAGGTACACATGCAAGAGATAAAGACGGAATTGTAGCAACAATGGCTCTTTGTGAAGCGGCAGCAGTTTATAAAAAACAAGGTTTAACTTTATGGGATAAAATGCTAGAATTATATGAAAAATATGGATATTTTAAAGAAGGAATTATAACAGTTACACTTGAAGGAGCAGATGGGGCAGAACAAATAAAATCAATTATGGAAAAAATGAGAAATAATACTCCATCAAGTTTTGGAAGTTATAAAATTACTGCTGTAAGAGATTATTCAACAGGAAAAGTAAAAAATTTAGTTACTGGAGAAGAATATGAAACAGGTTTACCTTCATCAAATGTGTTATATTATGAATTAGAAAATAATGAATGGTGCTGTATACGTCCTTCTGGAACAGAACCAAAAATAAAATTATATATGGGTGTTCGTGGAACAAGTATGAAAAATGCAGAAGAAAAATTAGAAGAATTAAAATCTGAAATGGGTAAAATAGTAAAATAGAAAATATAAAAGGTGTCCTAAAAAAATAGGACACTTTTTTGGAGTTTTAAATTTTTATAACTAATTTATCAATTTTAGAATGAATATAATTTTCAAGTTTTGTCATAAATTCTTGAGAATTAATTTCTTTTTTTGCAACCATATCTAAGCCTTTTTCCCAACTAGCAGTAAGTTTAGGATTTAGCATATCTGGCATAGACATATTAACCACATCATATATAATTTCACCCTTATTAGTAGGTGTAATTATTTGAGTCCTAGAATTAATATCAATATATTTAATTTTTTCAAGTTTTTTAATAATTTCTGCCCTTGTAGCACTTGTACCAATACCTGCACCCTTAATTTGCTCACGTAATTCTTCATCTTCTATTAATTTACCTGCATTTTCCATTGCTAAAATAATAGACCCAGAGTTATATCTATTAGGAGGTGAAGTTTCAGAATCCTTAGTTTCAAAATTAACTACATTTATTTTATCATTTTTCTTTAAATTCTTAAAAATATCTAAATTATTATCATCTTCATCATCTTTTTCTTCTGTTGAAGCATTTGCAAATAACCCTTTTGTAATTTCCATAAAACCAAGTTTTGTACATACTTTACCACTAGCAGAAAAGGTTTCATTTTCAATATTTATATTAAGAGAAAGTTTATTAAACTCTGCTGGTGGAAAAAAGATACTTAAAAACCTTTTTACAATTAATTTATAAATTTGTTTTTGAAGTTCTGGTAATTTATCATAATTTTCAAAGCCTTGTCCAGTTGGAGTTATGGCATAATGGTCTGTAATTTTACTATCATTTACATATTTAGTTTTTAGTAAATTTGTAGAATATTTTTCAGAAATCATTTTATTAATAATTGCTTGAGTTTCAGCATCTTTAAAATTTTTAGCCAAACCATTTAAGTTTTTAGAAATTTCTTTTGCAACTGCACTAGACAAAACTCTTGCATCAGTTCTAGGGTAAGTAACTAATTTTTTTTCATATAAATTTTGTATAATTTCAAGAGTTTCATCAGGTTTTATTTTAAATCTTTTTGTACATTCATTTTGAATTTCAGCTAAATTAAATAAAAGTGGAGCATTTTCTTTTTGTTTAGATTTTTTAATATCTGTTATAACTGCATCTTTATCTTTTAAAGAAAGAATGAAATCTTTAGCATCATTTTCGTTTTTAAAACCACTTTCATTATATAATTTTGGCGAATTAAACATCTTAGAATTTTCTGTAACTTTCCATTCTGCAGCAAAAGAAGAAGTTTCATCTCCAAATTTACCTAATACTTTATAATATTTTGTTTTAACAAAATTTCTAATTTCACGCTCTCTTGAAACAACCATACCTAAAACGCAAGTCATTACACGACCAACAGATATACAGGCTTTATCTTCATTTATTTGTTTTGCAATTCTTCTTCCATAGATTATAGAAAGTAATCTTGAAAAATTAATTCCTATTAAATAATCTTCCTTAGCCCTTAAATATGCAGAATCTGATAAACTATCATATTCAGATAAGTCTTTTGCTTCCTTTATACCTCTTAAAATTTCTTCCTCTGTTTGAGAATCTATCCAAATTCTTTTTTTGTTTTTTCCAGTAACACCTATCATTTTATCTACTAATCTATAAATATATTCACCTTCACGCCCAGAGTCAGTACCAACATAAATTGTATCTATATCTTCTCGTAAAAGTAAATTTTTAACAATATTAAACTGTTTTTCAACAGAAGGTATAACTTCATATTTATATTCTTTTGGTAGAAAAGGTAAAGTATCTAATCTCCAAAATTTTAAATTTTCATCATATTTTTCAGGATAAGACATGGTAATTAAATGTCCTACACACCAAGTTATTACCCAATCGTTTGCTTCAATATATCCATCTTTTCTTGCAGTATCTATTTTTAAAACTTTTGCAAATTCCATTGCTACACTTGGTTTTTCTGTTATTAATAAATTCTTTGGCATGTTAAAATTCTCCTTTAATTAGGGTTTATCTATATTCCATCCTTTTATATTACTTCTACGAATTGCACCATATAAATTTGCCTTTATTGTTGGAATATCAAGACTTAATGTTTGTATTAGATTTTTAATATCTTCTCGTTTGGAATTACCGTCCATTTTACATGTTTTAGGCATAACTTGTATTTCATTTTTCTTTATAAATCTTTTGATATATTTTTCTGGTGCATAAATTAAAGGTCTTATTAAAGTTATTTTAGATCTATCCATATAACTTACAGGCGCAAAAGTTGATATATTTCCAGTATAGAATAAATTTAGAAGAAAGGTTTCTAAGACATCATCTTCATTGTGACCTAATGCTATTTTATTACAACCTTCTCTTATTGCAACAGAATTTAAAACACCTCTACGTAAGTTTGCACATAAAGAACAAGGATTTTTTTCGTTTCTTATATCAAAAACAATATCTTTAATATATGTTTTTTCAATAACTAATTTTATATCATTTTTATTACAAATTTCTTCTAAAATATTTGTATCAAAAAAATCAAAGCCGGGGTTTACAGATATAGCAATTATATCAAATTTTTTAGGGTAAAAACGTTGTAATGCTTTAAAACCCAAAAGCATTGTAATTGAATCTTTTCCACCTGATAATGCTACACCAATTTTATCTCCTTCTTGTATCATATTATAGTCTTCTATTGCTTTTCTCATATAACTTAAAATTTTTTGCATATAATGTCATTCCTTCTTATCTCTTAAAATATGTATAGATTATACTAGAATTTACAATAAATTGCAAGAATAAAAATAAAAGTGATACAATAATTTGTACCACTTTTTATACTTTTAATAATTTATTAATAATTTTGTGCTAAAACTCTAAAATATGCTTTTGGATGTGCACATACTGGGCAAACTTCTGGTGCTTTTTTACCTATGCATATATGACCACAGTTAGCACATTGCCATATTGTGTCTCCATCTTTACTAAATACTAAATCATTTTTTACATTTTCTAATAATTTTAAATATCTTGCTTCATGTTCTTTTTCTATTTTTCCAACTGCTTCAAATAGATAAGCGATTCTATCGAATCCTTCTTCTTTTGCTTCTTTTGCGAATTGGTCATACATATCTGTCCATTCAAAATTTTCTCCATTTGCAGCATCTTGTAGGTTTGTTATTGTATCTGGAACATCTCCATCATGTAGTAATTTGAACCAAATCTTTGCGTGTTCTTTTTCATTATTTGCTGTTTCTGTGAATAATTCAGCAATTTGTTCATATCCTTCTTTTTTTGCTTTGCTAGCATAGTATGTATATTTATTTCTTGCTTGTGATTCTCCAGCAAATGCAGTCATTAAATTTTTTTCTGTTTTTGAACCTTTTAATTCTGCCATAATTATACCTCCTAAATTTTTATTTTATTTTAATATTATATCACAATGTTTTTAAAATTCAAGAGAAAGAATAAAATTTATTTTTTTCTCAATATAATAAAATTGCAAATAAATTATTAGGAATTATAATTATTGAATATAAAAGATTATACAATATAAGAAAATATTTTTATATGATTTTTTATGATAATAATATTTAATGAGATATAATATTAATAAACTGAAAAGGACTTAATACATTTATATTAAAGTTTTCTTTAAGAAAATCTGCAATAGAATTTAAATGTTCATCGTATGTTATAATATATTTAGTATTACTATCAATTGCACAATCAATAAATTTATTATCATCTACATCTGTACAGTAGTTAGTATGTGAAATATGGTCAATTTCTTTTACTTGCCAAAGAGAAAGTGATAATAAAGTCCCTAAAATTGTAACTTTTTTTACATCTTTTTTGTTTGTAGTTGTAATTAATCTAAAAAAAGTAACAAGTAATTCGTTTTGCATTTCCTTGTTCATAACAAAACGAATTTTATTGTTTGTTTTTAATTGAAATAATTTTTTACTATTTTCATCGCGGTGGAATATGGCTTTAACAAAAACATTGGTATCAACAACTATTTGTATCGGATTATTTTTCACGTAGTTCTTTTCTTACATGTTTAATAAGCTTATTAGAATCTTCTTCCGTCCAATGAGCTTTTTCAGCAATATTAGCACATGTATCACAAAGAATTTCCCATTCTTCGATTTTTTTATTTGATTTTATAACTTTTTCTATATTTAATGCTTTCATACCTTTATTCCTCCTAACTAACTTCTTAAGAAAAATTATAAAATTCTTAAGCATAATATCACCTCATATTAAATAATATTCCCATTGTTAGAATATTAATACAATAAGGTATAAATATATTATACCATAGAATTAACATAATATCAAGAAATTAGTTTATTCTATTTTATCAGTTAAAATGGAAAAAAGCAATACATTTTTAAAAAATATTTATTAAAATTAAATGAAAGATATAAAAATTTTGGTGTGCCAAGGCGGATTCGAACCGCCATCGGTCGCTTAGGAGGCGACTGCTCTATCCTGCTTAAGCTATAAGCACATAACTATTAATATAATAATATATTTTTACATAAAAAACAATACTTTTTATAAAATTAAAATATAATAAAAATTTTGTAGAAATATGCAAAATAATATGATATAATTCTAAACAAATTGCAAATTAAATTATAAAAAGGAGATGTTACAATTGAAGGTTAATATAATTGCATCAACTAAAGTAGGTTATGAACTACCAAAAGAAGAAGCATTAAATTTCTCTGGTAAATCAGCAGGAATATGTTATTTACCAGATACGTTAGAAGTGCTTTTTTCTGAACCTAGTGAAAAAACCGAAAGACGTGTTAATGGAAACATAGCATCTGGACATCACAGTGTATTTGGACATATCACATACAATTTAAGTTTAGAAGGAATACCAAAAATTCTTGCAATGATTTTAAATAATGAAAAGATGTATAATACATCAGAAAAGTCAGCAAGATATACAAAAATGGAGCCTTCTGAGCAAGAAAAAGCATTATATGAAAAATGGATAGAAATTTATAAAGAACAAATTTCAAAAAAATATCCAGAATTTGACGAAAAAAAAGCTTTAAAATTAGCACAAGAAAATGCAAGATACTTAATAAGTGTATTCACACCTGCAACAATAATGGAATACACAGTTAATTTTGGACAATTAAATTACATTATTAATTGGGCAAAAGATTATATTGCAGAAGAGCCAGAAACAGCATTTTCAATTAAACTAAAAGAAGTTTTCAAAAACTTTTTGAATGCTCTACCAGATTTAGAGGTAGAAGGATTAAATTCAAAAGTTAAAAACAGAAAATTCTCTTTATTTGCAACAAGAAAACAAAGAAAAGAAGAATTTGGCGAAAATTATTGCACAACATATCTTGCAAGTTTTGCACAATTAGCACAGGCTCAAAGACACAGAACACTTAGTTATGAAATGACATTACTAAATACACCTAAGTATTACATTCCACCAATAATAAGAGGGACTGAACTAGAAGAAGAATGGTTAAAAGATATTTCTTCTTTAAAAGATTATTTCCCACAGGGAATGTTAATACAAGTAAACGAGAGAGGTACAATAGAAAACTTTGTTTTAAAATGTACAGAGCGTTTATGTGGTGAAGCACAACTTGAGATTATGGAACAAACAAAAAATACTATGAAAAAGTATTTAGAAGCAGTAAAAGATAATGAAGAATTATATAATTATTTGTTACCATATTCAAAGGGTGCACGTTGCACATTCCCTAAATGGAAATGCACTAAGCCATGTATATTTGGTCCAAAAGGTGCATTAAATCGAATAATCTAAAAAACACAACCTGGCAAAGATTTTTGCTGGGTTGTGTTTTTGGTATAACAATTAATTTAAAACCTTAATCCTTAAAAAAATAGTAACAATAAAATAATAACCCACATAAAATAAAAGAGAATTTATAAGTTGCTTAAATGGAGGTTATTATGGCATATTCAGATAGAGAATTACTTGCAAGAATAATTGAATGTGAAGCAGGAGGTGAAGGAGACAATCGGAATGAAAGCAGTAGCATCAGTTATAATGAATAGGGTAAATGTATCAAGTGGAGAATATGCAAGAATTTCGCAAGGTGGAAACATTAGAAATATTATATTTCAAACAAGACAATTTGACTGTGCAAGTGAAACATTATTAGGAAAATATAACCCACAAAACATATACAATATGAATCCAACTGAAATACATTATTATGTAGCAGATTGGGCAATATCTGGAAACAGATTAAATGAAATTGGAGAATGTTTGTGGTATTTAAATCCATTTAAACCAACTTGCAGTAGCACATTTCCAAGTAATGGTTCAGGAACATTTCATACTAGATTAGGAAAGCACTGTTTTTATAAACCAACAAATATGTATTATAGCACATAAAAAATAAAAGGGAGGTTTTACTTATGCCAGACTTAAATAAAACAGACAATAACAAAAGAGAAACAAGAGATGTTCAAATTAATGAAAATTCACCAGAGATACTTACAAACAACATTTACACGCCAGCCTTTTTAAGACAAAACATAGGAAAACTAATGAGAGTAGAATTCCTAATTGGAACAAATAATTTAACAGATAGAATAGGTATATTAGAAGATGTAGGAGCAAGTTACATATTATTAAGAGCATTAGAAAGTAATAACGTAGTATATGCAGACATATATTCAATAAAATTCATTACAATTTCAGGTTATAACAACAACTATAATAGTAGTTATAATAGCAATTATAATAATAACTACAATAATAATTATATGGGAAATAAATATTTTTAAATGTAAAAAAATGGCAAACTTCTTGACTTATACGTAAAAAAAAGATATAATTAATATACTAAATACTACCTAAAAAGGAGATTATTTTATGAGTACAACGCGATTCACTCAAAAACGGTTAGACGAGGAAACTGAAAATAAGATTAAAGAAATCTTAAAAGAAGAAAATCTAACTGTTTTGGGAATAGGAGATTCAAATGATGGAATTATAATAGGAGCAAAAATCTCTAATTATGAAGAAATCATAAAAAAGTTAAGTCAAAAAATAAAAGATGAGACTGGAATTGATGCAACAATTAATCTCTAACAAAAAGCCCTGTGCAAATTTGCACAGGTTTTTTGTTACTATTAACAGAAAAAATACTAAAATGGGAAAAAAATATTTCAAAAATGTTACAGAAATAAAACATTTACATTACATTATTAAAAAGTATTGAAAAGCGTAAAAATTTAATATATAATTAATCAAATAAAAAAACAAAAGAAGGGGGAATTCAAAATGATAGCAAGCCTTGAAACCGTTGGTACTCTATATATACACACACACACGGATATTTTAAAAACATAAAACAGGGGATTTTTGCGTCATTTTTAAGTTTAAAAAGTAATTTAATAAGTAAAGTAAACAGAGTTAATTTTGTTTATATGTTCGTAGTGCTATTACGCACTTGAATGTATAGATAAGTTAACTCTTTTTGGCGTTTTCGTTCGCTACCTTCGGTTTAAAATTATAATTTAAGTTTATTTTTCGTTTAGTTTAATTCAAATATAAAAAAAGTGCATTTCGCTTCTCAACATAACTACGTAATAATTTGTAATTAAATTTAATGAGCCTCTTTCGCTGCTCTTGAAAATTTTTTTCAAAAATTTCCAAGCCTTCGAACATCCCTCATTAAATTCAATAACAAATTCTAACTTGTGATGTCTCCAACGCTCAATTTACTTTTTTGATATTTGAATTACTAAACGTGCGAAAGTTTAGCATTGTTATTTACGTTATTTTTGTCAAAATTATATTTAATGTAGAACTAGCGAGCGTGAGGCGAAAATTATATTTTTTTCTAATGAGTTCGACCTTCTGTTTTGCCCAAGCAATATAGTAC
>CANQOW010000024.1 GCA_947625545.1 uncultured Clostridia bacterium | reverse complement strand
GCTAATAAAAAAGATATAAATGAAAATATAAATGAGTCAGATAAGGTGTTTAGAAAAGTCGTACTATCATGGTATCCCCGGACACATGTTAAAAACAAAAAAACAAATAATAGAAGACTTAAAATTAATAGATGTAGTAATAGAAATATTAGATGCAAGAATACCAAAATCAAGTCAGAATCCAGACATACAAGAAATAATAAAAAACAAAAAAAGAATAATACTACTAAACAAATACGATTTAGCAGACGAAAAACAAAACAAATTATGGATACAAAAATTTAAAAAAGAAAATATAGTTGCAATACCAACAAATGCAAATACAGGAGAAGGTATAAGAAACATTTTTAAAGAAATTGAAAATATAATGAAAGAAGAACTAGAAAAGAATGCAAACAAAGGAAGAACTGGAAAAATAATAAGAGTATTAGTAGTAGGAATACCAAATGTAGGAAAATCATCATTTATAAACAGAATATCAAATAAAACATCAGCAATAGTAGGCAACAAACCAGGAGTAACAAAACAAAAACAATGGGTAAGAGCAACAGACAGAATAGAAATATTAGATACACCGGGAGTTCTATGGCCAAAATTTGAAACAGAAGAAGTTGCACTTAATTTAGCATATACAGGAACAATAAAAGATGATATTTTAGTTAGAACAGAAGTAGCATTTAATTTATTAAAATATTTATTAAAAAATTATAAAGAAAATATTATAGAAAAATATAAATTAAATGATAAAGAAATATTAAATATATTAGAAAATAAAGAACAAGAAGAAAATGAAAATATATACGAAATAATGCAAATAATAGGTAAAAAAAGAGGAGCAATAATTTCAGGTGGAAATATAGACGAAGAAAAAACAGCAAATATAATATTAGAAGATTTTAGAAATGGAAAACTAGGAAAAATAACACTAGAAAAAGTAGAAAAGGAAGAAGAATAAATATGAAAGAAAAAGAAGAAGTAAATAATATGTCACCATTAACTTGGGCTTATGTAGGAGATGCAGTATATGAACTATATATAAGAAACAACTTAGTAAATACAACAAATTTAAAACCACATAAACTACATATAGAATCAATAAAATATGTAAAAGCAAAATCACAAGCAGAAATTTTAGAAAAATTAGATAGTTTTTTAACAGAAGAAGAAAAAGAAATAGTAAGAAGAGGAAGAAATACTAAAAATCACCATTTACCAAAAAATGCAGATGTAAATGACTACATGTATTCTACAGCTTTTGAAGCATTAATTGGATATCTATATTTAACTAAAGAAAATGAAAGATTAAAAGAAATTTTAGAAAAGTGTATTGAAAAAATGTAATTGGAGGTGAAAAATATGTTAAACGAATTTAAAAAAAGTATTCAAGTACAACCTAATAAGAGTTCAAAAAAAGCAGAAGATATAGGAGTATATGAAAATTTTGATAAAATTATACAACATGGAGTGCAAAATAACGAAGAAGTGATAAAGAAAAATGGACTAAAAAATATAAATCCAGAATTTAATGAAAATAGATAAGAAAAATCTTTTATTTTCCTATATAATAAAAAAAAACCAACTCAATTCAGAGTCGGTTTTTTAGAGTTCACTGCATTTTTCCCACAAGGGATGCAAAGAATACTTTGAAATCAGACCAAATTCTAAAAAAGAAATAAGACAAAATATACAGAGGAATCATACCTATTGATGCCAAAAGGCCTTTATTTAATTCCATTCTTAACATATCTGCGTCTTTGGCAAAATTGCTTGTGTAATAGAAGTAATCCGTCAAAATATCCAGTTCAATGGCTGGTGCCATAAAACTTGATGTTGAAATGAGAAATCCAATTAAGGATATAACCCATATTGCAAGGGACAACCAAGCAAACATACATCTCCTTTTTAAAACTGATGCTGAATCCATTTTCAATGTCCGTTTCATTTTGTTTAACTCCTTTTAATAAATTATTTTTTGGTAGTAGACTTGCCACTATCTAATATAATTATAACACTAAATGAATTTTTTTGCAAATTTGGAAAAAAGCATTGACATATTTTTTAATTTAATAGATAATAAGTATATAAAACTAAAAGATAAAAAAAGTAATATACAAAGGGAGGAAATAAAATGTACGTATTTAATAGAATTACAGTTAATCCACAATTACCAAAAAGGATTAACAAATTATCAGAAATAGCAAATAATCTTTGGTGGTCTTGGAATACAGACTTTCTTAAATTATTCAAAGAAATAGACATAGATTTATGGGAAACAGTTGAAAAAAATCCAGTTAAATTCTTAAAATTAGTATCACAAGAAAGTTTAGAAAAAGCAGCACAAAATAGTAATTTTTTAAAAGAATATGATAAAATAGCAGAAGATTTTGATTCATATATAACAAGTAAAAACACTTGGTTTAGTAAAACATATCCAAATAATAAAAACAATTTAATAGCATATTTTTCAGCAGAATATGGATTAGATGAAATAATACCTATATATTCAGGAGGACTTGGAATATTATCAGGAGACCATTTAAAATCTGCAAGCGATTTAGGCTTGCCATTTGTAGCAGTAGGTTTATTATATAAAAATGGATATTTTAATCAAAAAATAAATGGATATGGAGATCAAGAAACCGAATATAAAAATATAGATTTATACAACTTACCAATAATACCTGTAAAAGATGAAAAAGGAAAAGACTTAATAATAAGTGTAAAATTACCAAAATCAAATGTATATTTAAAAGTATGGCAAATAAATGTTGGTAGAATAAAATTATACTTATTAGATTCAGATATTGAAGAAAATTCAAACGAAGACTATAAAAAAATAACACTAAGACTATATGGCGGAGACCAAGAAATGAGAATACAACAAGAAATAGTATTAGGTATGGCAGGAGTTAAACTATTAAAAAAATTAGGATTAGAACCAACAGTATATCATATGAACGAAGGACATTCAGCATTTTTAATTTTAGAATTAATAAAAGATATAATAGAAGAAAAACAAGTTTCATTTGATATAGCAAGAGATATAGCAACATCAAAAACAGTATTTACAACACATACACCAGTACCAGCAGGAAATGATATATTCCCAATAGAATTAGTAGAAAAATATTTTAAAAACTTCTGGCCAAAAATAGGTTTAGAAAGAGAAGAATTTTTAAAATTAGGAATGAAACCAACAAAAGAATTAGAGCAAGGCTTTAATATGGGAATATTAGCATTAAAAATAGCAGGAGAAAAAAATGGAGTAAGCAAATTACATGGAGCAGTATCAAGAGAACTATTTGGAGATGTATGGCCAGATATAGCAGCAAGTGAATCACCAATAACTTATGTAACAAATGGTATACATACATGTTCATGGCTTGCACCAAATATTAAAAAATTGTATAATAAATATTTAATGCCATACTGGCAAGACAGTATACATATAAATAGCACTTGGGATAGAATAAATAATATTCCAGACGATAAACTATGGGAAGCACATTTAGAAAGAAAAGAAAAATTAATAAAATTTGTAAAAGAAAATACAACAAATAGATTAAGAAATAGTGGAGTAAGTTATGAAGAAATAAATGAAATTACTTCAAAATTAAATCCAAATGCATTAACAATAGGATTTGCAAGAAGATTTGCAACATACAAAAGAGCAACTTTAATATTTAGAGATTTAGAAAGAATAACACAAATATTAAATGACGAAAATAGACCTGTTCAAATAATATTTGCAGGAAAAGCACATCCAGCAGATGTAGAAGGACAACAATTAATAAAATATATACATGAAATATCAATGAAACCTCAATTTAAAGGAAAAATATTCTTACTTGAAAATTATAATATTGCAATGGCAAGATATTTAGTAACAGGTGTAGATGTTTGGTTAAATAACCCAAGAAGACCAATGGAAGCATCTGGTACAAGTGGACAAAAAGCATCTGTAAATGGAGTTATAAATTTTAGTGTATTAGATGGATGGTGGGCAGAAGGATACAATTCAAAAAACGGTTGGACAATAGGAACTAATGCAGAATATACATCTTATGACATACAAGACAATGCAGACAGTCAAAGTATATATAATACATTAGAAAGCAAAATAATTCCTATATATTATGATAAAGATAAAAATGGAATATCTAAAAAGTGGATTGAAATAATGAAAAATTCAATAATTTCAACAGGTGGAAGATATAGTACATCAAGAATGGTAGTAGATTATACAAATAATCTTTATATGCCACTTTGTGAACAATATAATAAATATTATTCAGATTTAGAAACAGTTATGAGATATAATGAATGGAAGAAAGAAATAAGTTTAAGTTGGGATAAAATTGAAATATCACAAGAAGAAAATATTAATAACATGACATTAGATGCAGGAAATAATATTGAGGTTAAATGTAAAGTAAAATTACCTAATATAAATGTTGAAAATATTGAAGTTCAAGCATATTATGGAAAAATATTAGATAATGGAGTTGTAGAAAATATTGTTAATATTCCAATGGAATTAGTAAAAAGAAATGATGAAGAAAGAGAATATGAATATAAAACTAAAATAGAACTAGTTTCAGGTGGAAATTATGGATATACCTTTAGAGTAATACCAAAACATGAAATGTTATTAGAACCAGCAAATTTAAACTTAATTAAATGGATAACAAAATAATTAATATAGAATTTATATTAGGATGAAATATGAAATATATAAAAAGGAGAAAAAGGTAAAATGAAAAAAATTTTAAAAGAAAGAGGTATAACGCTAATTGCGTTAGTAATAACAATAATAATATTATTGATACTAGCAGGAGTAACATTAAGATATGTATTTTTGGGAGGAATAATAGATAATTCACAAAGGGCAACAAATACATATATGGGACAATATAATAATGAAATTAATGATGTAAATAATTTATCAAATTTAATAGGAAATTATATTAATGATTCAAATAATCCAGATAACCCAGACAATCCAGATGATGATCAACCGGCAACAGGAGATGAAACGGATTATACAGGAGAATCAAAAGTACCTAATATATTACCAGATAATCCAACAGATGATGATATAGAAAAATTTAAAGAAAAAGTAGTAGAAGTATATCCTGAATTAGCACCAAGTACAAATAATATAGTGCCAGTATATGATAGAAAAGATTTAGAAGAAGTAGGATGTGGAAATATGCATATGGTAAATAGAATACATAATGCATTCCCATATACAACAGATGCAATATATATTTTAATGGATGATATAGATTTAAGTGATAATGAATGGAAACCAATAAGTACAGTATTAACAACAGCATTTATAGGGAATAATCATAAAATATCAAATATGACAATAACAGGAGAACAAACAACAAAAGATGTAGGATTATTTGCCGTAAGTTCAGCAAAAATAGAAAATTTAATAATGGAAAATGTAAATATATCAAATATAACCTTTTCACAAGATGCAACAAGTGTAGTAGATTCAAATATTACACCTTCAAATATAGGAACAATAGTAGGATGCTTTATAAAAAATAGAGAAATTTATAGTGATAATTCAATATTAAAAAATTGTATAGTATTAAGTGGAAATATAAAATCACCAAGTAATGCATATTCAGGGGGATTAGTAGGATATTATATAGATAATGTTAATTATTCCAATGTTCCTTTAAAAAATATAAAAATAGAATTATGTACAAATAAAGCAAATTGTACAAATACAAATTTTGGAGGAATACTAGGAGGAACTAATTATAAAATAGATATTGAAAGTTGTACAAATTCTTCAACGAGTTCGTGCACATCTGGAATAATAGGAAAAGTTACAAATACTACTATGACAATATATAATTGTATAAATAATGCACAGATAACGAAAGCAGGGATAATAAATGAAATAGATGGAGAAAATTCAATAATTACAATAAAGAGATGTTACAATTATGCAGAAACTACTTCTGCAAGTGATAGTAATAAAGGTGGGATAATTGGAATAATAAAAAAAGGAAAAGTTGATGTAATTAATTGTTATAATTCGGGAAGTATTAGAGGATCTAACAACACAGGAGGAATTATCGGACAAATTGATAATGCTAAAGAAGTGAATTTAATTAAAAGTGAAAATATAGGAAATAATTCAGGTGAAAACCAGACTGGTGGAATTATTGGACTAGTATATGAAGGAACTAGTGGTAATAAATTAAATATAAAAGAATGTAAAAATTCTGGAAATATTTCAGGAATACATGACATAGGTGGAATAATTGGAGGTAATTTTATAGAAGAATTGAATATGGATAATTGCGAAAATTCAGGTAATATTACTGGACAAAATAGCATAGGTGGCTTGATTGGTTGTGTAACAAGGGCTGGCAAAGTAAATATAACATTATGTAAAAATAATATAAATGGTACAATTAATGGTTTAAATTATTTTGGAGGCATAATTGGTAATTCAGATACAAAAAATGTTAATATATCTAATAGTACAAATTATGCTGAAATTAAAAGTTTATCATCATCAATTAATTCGAGTAACGAGGTAGGAGGAATAGTTGGATGCATAACTTCTGGCACTTATATAATACAGGATTGCGAAAATTATGGACGTATAGACACAAATTGTACGGATACAGGAGGAATTATAGGATATGCTTCAAGTTGCTCGATGAATATAATAAAATGTAATAACCATGAATTGATTAAAGGCAATAAATGTGTTGGAGGAATTATAGGTTATTTGGGTGTAGGGAATAATTCTAATATACAAGAATGCAAAAATGATAAAGAAGTTGAAGCAATTGATAGGAGTGCAGGAGGCATAATAGGAGAAATGCAAGCATCTAATGCAATTGTAAAAGTAGAAAAATGTGAAAATATAGGAGATATTTCAATAGGAGGATGGTATGTAGGAGGAATAATAGGATATTTATCAATCACAAACAGTGAAAGCAAAATAGTACAATGCAATAATAAAGGAAATATCACTGCTGGAAATCCAGATGATACTGATAATGGAACTAAGTTAGGTGGAATATGTGGTTTTTCATATTACGAAACAACATTCGAAAAATGCACAAATAGTGGAACACTTACTAGTTATTGCATTCTTCCGACGATAGGAGGAATAGTAGGAGCTCAAAAGATGAATGATATAGGTTGTAGCAATTCAGGTGCAATAGTCCATCCAAATGATACTTGGGGTCAAGAATGTAATGATATAATTGGATATGTGAGTCAATAATTTGAATAATACCACAATAATTAATAATATTTAAACCAATAAAAATAAATATATTATAATTTTTTCAGGTATAATATTAAATGAAATATCGTAAAAAATTGAGATATAATAAGTAAATATCTCAATTTTTTATTGTATAAGAAACTTTAAGATATATACCTTAATTCAATTCATTTCCATCTCTTGACAAAACCAAACAAATATAGTATAATAATAACCAGTGATTACCAATTAAGGTAAAAGAAGAGATTAAAAAATATAAAAAAAGATAAATAAAATAAAAATTATGATTCGGAAAAAAATATAAATAATTATATACATAGTACGGAAATTTTTGTGTATGTAAGTTTATATTAAAGGTAATAATAAATATAGAAAAAGAATCAAGTAGTTTAAGGTTTATTTAGACTAATTTTTTTATGTGCAAATTTCTTAAAAATAAAATTTTAAAATAAATTAAATTTTATTTTTTTAAATATGCATTAGTCACTTCAAAAATATAAAATAAAAAAGAGAAAGGAAAGAAAAATAATGACAAAAGAAATAAAAAGAAATAATGAGCAAGAAGAAAAAAGAACAAATCTAGTATCAAAAAGAAAGAAACAATACATACCAAACGAAAAGAAAAGCACAAGAAAAGAAAGAAAATCAATACAAAAAAGAAGTAGTGATGAATTAAACAAAGTAAGTTTTAAAAAAGAAAAAATAAAAATAATACCATTAGGTGGTCTACTAGAAATAGGAAAAAATATGACAGTATTTGAGTACGAAAATGAAATGGTAATTGTAGATTGTGGTTTAGCATTCCCAGAAGATGATTTATTAGGAATAGATTTAGTTATTCCAGATATGACATATTTAGAAAAGAATAAAGAAAAAATAAAAGGATTAGTAATTACACACGGGCATGAAGACCATATAGGATCAATACCATATTTATTAAAAAAAATAAATGTACCAATATATGCAACAAAATTTACAGCAAGTTTAATAAGTCTAAAATTAGAAGAACATAAACTATTAAGATCAACAAAATTAAATATAGTAAATCAAGGTGAAACAATAAACTTTGGAAAAATAAAAGTAGAATTTATTAGAAGTTCACATAGTATACCAGATTCAGTAGCACTAGCAATTCATACCCCAGCAGGAATAATAGTGCATACAGGAGACTTTAAGATAGATTATACACCAATAGATGGTCAAAAAATGGACTTTGGAAGATTAGCTGAATTAGGAAATAAAGGTGTATTAGCATTAATGTCAGATAGTACAAATTCAGAAAGAAAAGGTTACACAATGTCTGAAAGTTCAGTAGGAGAAGTATTTGATAGACAATTTTTAAATTGCACAAAAAGAATTGTAGTAGCTACATTTGCATCAAATGTGCACAGAGTACAACAAATAGTAAATTCAGCTGTAAAATATGGTAGAAAAGTAGCAGTATGCGGAAGAAGTATGATAAATATTATAAAAATAGCATGTGAATTAGGATATATAAATGTACCAGAAAGCACATTTATAGACATAGATATGATAAAAAGTTATACAGACGAACAACTTGTTATAATAACTACTGGAAGTCAAGGAGAAACAATGTCTGCATTAACAAGAATGGCATCAGGAGAACATAAAAAAGTAGAAATAACACCAAACGATTTAGTAATAATATCAGCAACACCAATTCCAGGAAATGAAAAATTAGTTTCAAAAGTAATAGATGACTTAATGCAAATAGGAGCAGAAGTTGTATATAGTTCATTAGAGGACGTTCACGTATCAGGACACGGATGTCAAGAAGAACAAAAACTTATACTTTCACTTGTAAGACCAAAATATTTTATTCCCGTACATGGTGAATATAGACAATTAATAGCACATGCAAATACAGCAAAAAAGGTAGGAATAGCACCAGAAAACATATTTATAATGAGCAATGGTAGAGTATTAGAAATAAATGAAGACACAGCAAAATTTACAGGCTCAGTAACATCAGGTAGAGTATTTGTAGATGGTTTAGGAATAGGTGATGTAGGAAGTATAGTTTTAAGAGATAGACAACATTTATCTCAAGATGGACTAATAGTAGTAGTAATAGCAATGGATTCAGCAACAGGAGAAATAGTATCAGGACCAGATGTTATTTCAAGAGGATTTGTGTATGTTAAAGAATCAGAAAACCTAATGGAAGACGTAAAAAAAGTTTTAAGAGAAGAATTATTACTATGTCAACAAAAAAGAATAAAAGAATGGTCAACAATAAAAACATCTTTAAAAGACGCATTAAGAGATTACATTTTTGCAAAAACAAAAAGAAATCCTATGATTTTACCTATAATTACAGAAGTCTAATAATCTAAAAAACTAAGAAAAATAAAGAAAAACAGAATAATTTGCAACAACTTGCAAAATATATTCTGTTTTTTTGTCTTAAAACTATTGCAATTAATTTAGTTTATTGATATGATATAAGAGATGATAAATTAATCATAAATTAAGGAGAAAAAATGATAGAATTTAGAAACGTTAGTAAAACATATAGTACAGGAACAGAAGCAGTACATAATGCAAGTTTTAAAATAGAAAAAGGAGAATTTGCGTTTTTAGTTGGTTCATCAGGTTCAGGAAAATCAACATTAATAAAACTAATATTAAAAGAAGAAGAACCTACAAGCGGAAATATAATTATAAACGGAAAAGATACAACATTTATAAAGAAAAGTAAGATACCATATTTACGTAGAAGTATAGGTGTAGTATTTCAAGACTTTAGACTACTACCAGATAAAACAGTATATGATAATGTAGCATTTGCAATGTATATAGTTAGAGCAACACCAAAACATATTAGAAGACAAGTACCGATGATGCTTTCATTAGTTGGTTTAAGCGGAAAAGCAAAAATGTATCCAAATGAATTATCAGGTGGTGAACAACAAAGAGTTGCATTAGCAAGGGCATTAGTAAATAATCCATCAATGATAATTGCAGATGAGCCTACTGGAAACCTAGACCCAGATACAGCATGGGAAATAATGAACTTATTAAATGAAATTAATTTAAGAGGAACAACAGTTGTAGTAGCAACACATGCAAAAGATATAGTAGATAAAATGAAAAAAAGAGTTATTCAAATAGATAAAGGCAATATAATTAGAGATGATAAAAAAGGTGGGTATGACAGTGAAATATAATATAATTAGTTATCTAATAGGAGAAGGATTTAAAAACATATTAAAAAATAAAAAATCAACAGCATCATCTTTATCAATTATGTGTATGGTAATGCTAGTATTTGGTGCATTTTTTATAATAGGTGAAAATGTAAACTACATAATGAATAATGTTGAAGGTGCACAAGCAGTACAAGTAAATTTTAAAGATGATGTAACTGATGAAGAGGCAAAGGTTATAGGTGAGAAAATAAAGAAAATAGAAGGCGTTAATAAAATAGAATTTATTTCAAAAGATGATGCCTATAATATTGCAAAATCTACATTTGTTGATGATCCAGTTGTTTTAGAAGGATATGAAGATATATTTCCACCTGCTTATGTAGTTACTTTTACAGACTTAAGTCTAAAAGATTCAGTTCAAGCAGAAATTAGTAAATTAGATGGTGTAGATACAATAGAAGGTAGCGACAAAACAATGGAAATGCTAATGAAAATTACTAATGGTATTAGAATTGCAACAGCAGTTTTGTTAGTAATATTAATATTTGTATCAATATTTATAATATCAAACACAATAAAATTAGCAGTATATTCAAGAAGAAAAGAAATATCTATTATGAAATATGTTGGTGCAACTAATAATTTTATTAGATGGCCATTTATAGTAGAAGGTATATTAATAGGAATAATAGCAGGTTTAATTTCAATATTATTAGTTGGACTTGCATATAATGTTATTTTAAATCAACTATTACAAACAGAAACAGTAAAATTATTAGAGTTAAGTTTTGTTAATTTCTCAGATATGTTTAATTTAATTATTATAGTATACTTGATTTTAGGAAGCGGAATTGGTATAATAGGAAGTGTAATGTCTATGAGAAAATATTTAGACGTTTAAAACATAAGAGGAGGATAAAATGAAAAAAATAATATCAACAATATTAATAATCATTTTAATAACATGCATAGGAAGTAATGTTTTAGCAGAAACAGCACAAGATATACAAAATAAAATTGATGAGGCACAAGAACAACAACAACAAATAAAAGAAGAAAGATCAGACACAATGAAAGAAATAGAAAAGTTAAGTGAAAACATTACAGAAAGTGAAAACCAACTAGCAGAATTAACACAAGAATTAAATAAATTAGAAACAGAAATAAAAGAAACAGAAGAACAATTAAATGAAGCACAAGAAGATTTTGATGAACAAGAAGCATTATTAAAAACAAGATTAATAGCACAATATAAAGCAGGAAAAACATCATATTTAGATGTACTATTAAATTCAACAAGTATAACAGATTTTATATCAAGATATCATTATGTTTCAATAGTTGCACAAAAAGATTCAGAATTATTAGATGAAATTCAAAAAGAAAAAGAACGTATAGAAAAAGCAAAAGAACAATTAGAAAATCAAAAAAATGAATATAAAATAAAAAAAGCAAATGCAGAAAAACAAAATGTAATATTAAAAAATAATAAAGAATTAAAAGAAAGTTACATAGATAAATTAAATGATGATGAAAAAGAGTTACAAAGACAAATAGATGAATATACATCAGAACTAAATAAAATAAAACAAGCTATGTTAAATGAAACTCCAAATGGTAATTATAATAAATATACAGGTGGAGTTATGGCATGGCCTACAAGAATAGAAAAAAGAGTAAATTCTATATATGCACCAAATGGTAGAAGTGATACATTTGGTTATGCAGGTTCTGCACATAGAGGTGTAGACATAAGAGCACCTCAAGGAACACCAATTTATGCTGCAGCAGATGGACAAGTTATATATGTAAATAGATCTGGCTGGGGTGGCGGATATGGACTATATGTTGTTATAAGCCATGGAAATGGAATATATACATTATATGGTCATGGAAGTTCAGTACCAGGTAATATAAATGTAGGAACAGTTGTAACAACAGACATGGTTATATTATATTCAGGTTCAACAGGAGCAGCAGAAGGAGCACATTTACATTTTGAAGTATGGGAAGGACAAAATAATAGAGTAAACCCATGTCCATATTTAGGAATTGAAAATAAAGAAGGACCAGTTGTATAAAAATATTATAACTAAGAATTGAAATTACTTTTAATTGTAAATGCAAGATTATAAATTAAGAAATGAAAAAATCACAAAATGTAAATTTGCATTTTGTGATTTTAAGATTATAAATAAAGGTAAAATACATATATATGTAAAGAAAGGAATGTGAGATAGATTGAAAAAAAGAGGAATTTATAATTCAATAATGCTGGTAATTTTATCAATAATTGTTACATTTATATTAACCACATTATTTGTATCAAATTATTTTCAAGATAAAAATAATTACATTATTTTACCAAATCAAGATACAACACGTCTAACAGATTTAGATAGAACACTAATAGGGTTAAAAAATATAATAGAAGAAAAATATTTAGGAGAAATAGAAGACAAAAAATTATATGAAGGAGCAATTAAAGGATTTGTTGAAGCATTAAATGATGAATATTCTACATATTATACTGAAGAAGAAATGAGTGATGTTAATGAATCTTTATTAGGAAACTATGTTGGAATAGGAGCATATTTGCAAACAAATTCAAAAGAAAATACAATTGAAGTTTTATTACCAATAGAAGGTTCACCAGCAAAAAAAGTAGGATTATTACCAGGTGATATAATAAAAAAAATAGATGGTGTAGAATATACTGGTAAAGAAATAAATGAAGCATCTAATGCACTTAAAGGAGTAGAAGGTACAAAAGTAAATATAGAAATTATAAGAGATGGAGAAACAAAAACATTTGAAATAACAAGAGAAAATGTAAAAATATATCACATTTCTAGTGAAATATTAGAAAATAATATAGGATATATGTATATTCAAACATTTGATGAAGGTTGTGCAGATGAATTTAAAGATAAATATGAAGAATTAAAACAACAAAATATTAATTCTTTAATAATAGATTTAAGAAACAATGGTGGGGGAATTGTTCCAGAAGCCTTAGATATATTAGACTATATATTAGAAAAAAATAAAATTACTTTAATTACTGTAGATAAAAATAACAATGAAGAAATAACAAAAACAACAACAGAACAACATATAGATATACCTATAGTATTATTAGTAAATAATCAAACTGCAAGTGCTTCAGAAATAATGGCAGGTGCCTTAAAAGATAATGGTAGAGCAACACTTGTTGGAGAAAAAACTTATGGAAAAGGAGTAATACAAGAATTAATGACACTATCTAATCATGCAGCACTAAAATTAACTACAAATGAATATTATACACCTAATAGAAATAAAATAAATAAAATAGGAATTACTCCAGATTATATAGTAGAAATAACAAGTAATAAAGATACACAATTACAAAAAGCAATAGAATTATTAAAAAAATAAAATTAATAAATGCATGAGTTATTACAATAAACTCATGCATTTAAACACAAAGTTAATTTAAAAATTGTAACTTTATAAGAAAATTGTGCGTTAGCGAAAGCAAAGCTTTCGACGCACACATGTGCATTTTGCTTCGCAAATATGCACAGCCCAATGTAAATTAACCTTTTTGTATACAGAAAAATCTTCGATTTTTCCTATACAATAAAAAAATAATAAAAAAATTTCTAAAAAGTATTGACAGAATTAAAAAAATTTAGTATACTAGATTTCGTCAAAAGAAATGGGCGTATAGCTCAGCTGGTAGAGCATCTGCCTTACAAGCAGGAGGTCATAGGTTCGAGTCCTATTGCGCCCACCATTTTTTTATGGCCTGGTAGTTCAGTTGGTTAGAACGCTAGCCTGTCACGCTAGAGGTCGACGGTTCGAGCCCGTTCCAGGT
>CANQOW010000023.1 GCA_947625545.1 uncultured Clostridia bacterium | reverse complement strand
TGTATCACTAAATATTACTGCTTTTTGTGATATATATCCTATTTTATTATGTAAAAATTCTTGTGTATAATCTTTTACATTAACACCATCTACCAAAATTTCTCCACTTGTTACATCATAAAATCTTGGTATTAAATTTATTAATGTAGATTTTCCTGAACCAGTTGAACCAATAAATGCAACTGTTTCGCCTTTATTTGCTTTAAATGAGATATTTTCTAAAACGTATTCATCTCCATCAGGATATTTAAAAGAAACATTTTTAAATTCTACTATACCTTTTTCATTTGTTATATCTTTATCAATTTTTCCGTCTTTTATTGTTATTTCTGTATCTAATACTTCATTAATACGATTAGCAGAAACTTGCGCCCTTGGTAACATCATAAATATCATTGCTAACATTAAAAAAGACATAATAACCTGCATTGCATAAGAACTAAATACTACCATATTTCCAAAGATTTCTAATTTATCTAACATTTGTGCATCTTTAATAAGGTATGCGCCTATAAAATAAATTCCAAGTGTAAGGAAATACATAACTAAATACATTGTAGGAGATAAAATTGAAAATACTTTTTGATTAAATAATTGTTGATTTGTAAGTTTATTATTTACATTTTCAAATTTATTTTGTTGATATTCTTCTGCATTAAATGCTCTTACAACTCTTATTCCTGTTAGGTTTTCACGTGTTACTCCATTAATTTTATCAATTAATTTTTGAACAATTTTAAATCTTGGCATTACTATAACTATAATTACTGATATTACACTTAATAATATTACACTTAATAATATTACAACACCAAGTCCTGTTAAAGCACTCCATTGCCAACTTTTATTTAAAATTTTTGTTATAGCCCAAATTGCAGTAATTGGTGCTTTTATCATTAATTGTAATCCCATTGCAATAACCATTTGTATTTGAGTAATGTCATTTGTTGTTCTTGTAATTAAACTACTTGTAGAAAAATTTTTTATTTCATTCATTGCTAAATTTTCTACTTTATTGAATAATTGTTTCCTAACTCTCATTGAAAAAGTTGCTGATACATTTGCAATTATATATCCTACAATTATACTATCAATTAAACTTGCAAATGCACATGCAAGCATATATGAACCATTTTTTATAATATCAGACATGCTACTTCCTTCTGTTTGTACTAATTTAGTTATCTCTGACATATAATCTGGCATTTTTAGTTCTAACCATACTTGTGCAAAAATTAAAATAAAGCAAACTAATGCTAATAGCCATTGCTTTTTACCTAAATATTTTAATAATTTTATCAATTAAATCTTCCTTTCTTTTTTATCCATTATATTAATCACATTTTATTTTTTATCTATTAATTTTATAATTTTCACCTATTGCGATATTATCTTTTACTGCATAAATGTTGATATCATTTAATTCAATTTCCTGTTTATTTTTTAAATAATGTACTTTTTCTATTATATAATATGAAAAATAAAATGGTACTGTCATTTGTATTGCTATCATAATTATTGAAAATAATGCTCCACCATTTGTTATTTTATATAATATTTCAACTGGTGTATTTGGGAAATTATTTGATATAAACATTAAATTTCCATCAAATAATTTATTTACAGTTAGTGCTATAATACTCATAATAAAAATTAAACTTGCAAAGTATTTAGCATCTTCTTTTTTTAAGTTTATATAGCCAGTTGCATTTATCAATATTCCTAAATATACCATAGCCCCATGAAATAAAAAACTATGAATACTAAAAATATGAAAAGCAGGATACATAGGTAATGATGTAGATGGATATATCATAAAAACTATTCCACCTATTATTGAACCAGTTGCTAAAGATACATCTCCAATTCTTTTTAAAGTACCTTTTGCAAATGAGCTTAATAATCCAGCATACAATAATATACTGCAATAGTATAATGGCAAGTAAGTATTAACTGCTTTAAAAGAATTTTGGCTTATACTGTAAATTATTTTTATAACTTCTAATATACATGCAATTATTGTTACATATTTTATAATTTTGTGTACTTGTTTTTTATTTTTATTAATTGAATATTTTAATGCAATACATATTCCTATTACTGTAATTGCAATTAAAATAAAGTGTCCTATTGTAAATATTCCACATGGTTCATATTTTCCCATTTTTGAAAACATTTTTTTATATTCCTTTCTATACTACTTGTACTATTACATAATATCATAAAAACAGATAATTTTCAACTAATTATCTGTTTTTATGATTTCCTATTTAATATTAATTATTTGTATATAATTATTTTTTTAATTTAGTTTTCTTAATTTAGCAATAAAAAAACCTTCATAAAATTGGTTTGGACATACTGTTAAAGTTCCTTTTATATTTGATGGTAATAATGGTATACCTTCAAATATTTCTTCATTAATTGGAACTATTTCAACATTTTTATTTAAAATTTTTAATAAATTATTTTCATTTTCTTCTTTTAAGATAGAACAAGTTGAATATACCATTTCGCAATTAGGTTTTAATATTGTTAATGCTTTTTTTAATAATTCATATTGAATTTTTTGTGATTTTTGTATTAATTCTTCATTAAAATATTTATGAATTTTTGTATCATTTAAGTTTAGTGTTCCACTTCCACTGCATGGAGCATCTAATAATATTTTATCAAATGAAAAATAATTACTTAATTTTCTAGAGTCTTCATTTAATATATTTATTCTATTTGCTCCTTGTTTTTCAATATTATATTTTAATCTTTCAAGACGTATTTTATTTTTTTCACAAGCTGTAATTAGTGCATTGTCATTAGACAATGCAGACATTTGAGTTGTTTTTCCACCAGGTGCTGCTGTCATATCTAATATGTTTTCATTTTCTTTTGGATTTAATATTATTGCAGGTATCATTGAAGATAAACTTTGTAAATATATTTCTCCATTTTTATATATTTCTAATTCTTGTATTACTTTTTCTTCAACATTATTAATTATTAATGCATCTTTATACCATAAAACTTCATTAAATTGTATGTTATTATTATTCAAATTTTCTTTGATTTTTTCTATGTTAGTTTTTAATGTATTTACTCTTAAAGTAACAATTCTTTTAGAAATTAATCCTTGAATTATTTTTTTTGTAATTTCATCTCCATATTGTAATAGTAATTTATCATTTAAAAATTTTGGAATATTTTCTACCATTTTTATGATTTCCTCTCGTTATTTTTTATTGCTACCATAAATTCATTTTGTTCTACTGTTTTAATTTCTCCATTATATGAATATTGGTCATTAATAAAATATACATTATATCCCATATTTTCAAATTTATTTTTAGCAAGTTCTAAAAACATTTTTATATCTACTTCGTTTAAATTATGTTTAACTTTTAATTCATAATATGTAAATCTTACATATTCGTCATTTTCATTTAATTTTTCGTTAATATAATCTTCAATAAATTTTAATGTCATACAAGCCTCCATATAGAAATTTTATTACACGATTATTTATTTATTATTTTTTGTTCTTTTTTTCTTCTATCTTCTTTTCTTTTATCTTCTTTTACATCAACATCTTTTTTTCTTCTGTTTTCTTTTCTTCTATCATCAAATATTGAACCCTTTTTATCACTACCTAATATTAAACTCATATTACTACTTTCCTTCCTTTAAATTATATTCTATTTATATAATAAACTATTTTTTTAATAAAATCAAGGAATTTTTAAATTTTCCTATACAATAAAATCTCCGAGCAATTTTTTAATTACTCGGAGAAAAGGATACGTATGCTGTATACATTTTTAGAAAATATTACATTCTGCAATATCAGCTATAAATTGTTCTTTATGATTTTTATCATTAAATGAACAATAAGCTTTTAATCCACTTGGAATTACTCCAATTGCAGAGAATTTTATTTCTGCATTGTGTTTTTTTGCCAACCGGCAAATGTATTCAGCATTTTCTTGCTCCATACGAACAGCGAAGACTTCTTTTGTGCCCTGCATGGACACTACCTCCTTTATATAATTTTTAGGCTTTTTGCCTTTACATATTAATTATACCACTTTTTTCAGGTTTTTTCAAGTATTTTTTACAAAATATTCCATTAACATAAAGTTGGAGCTTACAACGGGAATCGAACCCGTGACCTCAGCCTTACCAAGGCTGCACTCTACCTACTGAGCTATGCAAGCATAAATTTATACAAGTGCTAAATTTACACTTGTATAATTATATAAATTAATTCTTATCATCAATATTTCTTATTGCTTTTTTTCTAATTCTTTGAATAGCATTGTCCACAGATTTTACCTGAGTATCTAACTTTTCTGCTATTGTAACATAACTTTCACCTTGTGCAAATCTATGCAATACCTTTTTTTCAAAAGTACTTAAATTTTTATCTATTGCATTTTCAACATCTTTATAATATTCCTTTTTAGTAATTGTATCTAATGGGTCTTCTACTGTATGTGAATCTAACACTTCCATAATAGATGTGTCGTCTTCTTCATCAAAAGCAGTTGCATTTAAAGATAAATATGAATTAAGTGGCATATTTTTCTGCCTATTAGATGTTTTAATTGCAGTAATTAATTGTCTCTCTACACATAAATTTGCAAATGATTTAAAAGAGTTTTGTTTTGTAGAGTCAAAACTTCTAATTGCTTTAAATAAGCCTATCATTCCTTCTTGAACAATATCTTCTTTTTCTGCACCTATCATAAAATATTTATTAACTTTCATGTTAACAATTTCTTTGTATTTATTAATTAAAAAATTTTGTGCCTCAGCATTTCCTGATTTAATAAGACTTATTATATCTTCATCATTCATATTTGCTAATTCATCTTTAAAAGAATAATACATAGCCGTATTTCCCATATTTTCCTCCTGCAATTGCCTTATGTGTTATATTATATCTACGAAACCTTACAATGTCAATATTTTTAAGTAATTTTTATTAAATTTCTTCTTCTTTTGCCTTTTTAAAGATACCTGTCTCATATTTTCCTATTATAGTATCTAAATCTTTTGCAAATTCTCTTAACATTACTATTTTTATTGTATTGTCTTTTCCTTTTGTGTAATCGTCAATTACTTGTTTTAATTGCTTTATATTTTTTATTTCTGGTTCAATTTCTTTCATGTATAATGATGCTCTATTTAATAGCTTTTCTTTTATAGATACTATATCTTCATTACTTGCACACGAAATTCTTTGGAAAAATTGATAAACATCATAATACTTAAATATTGGTATATTCATACATTCTTTATCAAATCTTTCGTAGAAAGTTTCCATTTTCATTGGTATACATTTAAATATTTCGTCTGCTTTTTCAATATACATTTTGTCTTTTAATTTTTTATTTAAAATATTAAAATGTTTTAAAACTTCTTCAATATCTGCATTAACCTCTCCTACTGCAATTTTATCTAATTCTTCTGTAACATTATCACAATATTCAGATGTTAATGATGCTGCATTCATACCATTTAAAAATATAGTTTTTATTGTTCTAATATCGTAAGATATTAAACCTTTTTTTATGAAATAACTAAAATATATAAATAATTTAACAATATCTATTAATTTTAAAGTACCTTTTTTAACATCTTCTATTATTTCTTCAATTACTTTATCAAATTCATCATCATCAATTTTCCAATATTCTTCTGTAAGTAATCTTTTATATGCAGGTAATTTACTAATATCAACTGTATTTATAATTACGTCCATATTTTCTTTAAATACTTTCATATCAAAAATACGTGTACGTACATAGATTTCTATAAATTTAAAGAATCTGTATTCAGATTTAAAATTGTAGTAATAGTTGTTATCAAATTCTTTTATATAGAATTGTCTGTTATCCATTAAAACCCTTGAAGATACAAGTATAGATTTATATTCTTCGTTGTTTTCAATATTAATAAATTTATCTTTAGTTATTTTTCCTGCTTTTATTTCAAAAGAAACTGCTATTGTAAATATAAGCATTGTTTGTAGAACTCTTGTGCTTGTATTTGGATAATATTTATTAACCATTTCAAATACTTTTTTGAAATCATTTAATGAATGTTTTAAAATTCTTAAATTTTTTGTTCCACTTTTATTGAAAGTAGAAACAATTAAACCAGTATTTTCTCTTAAAAATCTGATTAAATCTCCATTATTCTCAAATCTCATTAATAATCCATTAATAATATAATTAAATTCTGGAGCATATTCAAATGTTTCACCTATTAATTTTTCTTTTATTCTTTCATAATCATTTGCTTTATCAAATACATATTCAATTTTATCTTGAATTTTTTCAACCATAGGTTTGTCTGTTACCTTATTTAAGTCTCCTTCTTTGTCTAATAAATATGTTGCTATGAATGTTTTCATTTCTAAGTTTGTACTTTTTAATTTATTAGATAATTCCTTTTCATTACATATTATTATAGTTTTTATATGGTCATGCTCAACAAAATTATTTATATAACCTAAAATATCTATAACATCAACATTTGCTCTTTCTAGGTCATCAAAACAAAGTACCTTATCATCTGTTGAGAAGAAATCTTTATAATCCATTCTATCTCCATTTTGTGTTACACCAAAGAAATTTGCCATGTCTAAACCTGTTTTTGCATATTCTGGTATGCTAGTTTGATTGCTTGAACTCATGAATTTCTTTAAGTTTTTATCCATTAATTGTGTTGTTTCTATAAATATTTTTTTACTTATTTCTTCAAGGTTTGATATACCATATAATGACATATATACTGTTGTATATTTTTTTCCATTAAGTTGTAATGATTGTATTTTATTTTTTACTTTGTTATTCCAAAAGTAAGTTTTACCGCTACCCCATTCTCCGTTTATCATTATTGCATAATCAGTATAATCTGACCTTACATAATCTAATATACTTTCAACTAATTCTTCCATTTTTTCCTCCTAATCTTTTGCCAATGTTAATATTCCAATTTCTTTTGCTCCATTTAATTTTAATAATTTACTACATTCATTAACAGTACTTCCTGTTGTATATATATCATCAAATAAAATAATACTTTTATTTCTTATTCTTTCAAAATTTCTTAATATATATACATCTTGTGCATTTTTAATTCTTTCTTCTTTTGTTAATGTACTTTGTGGATTTGTATTTTTTGTTTTTATTAAAATTTTATTTTCTAATGCTAAATTTGAATTATTTTTGGATATTTCTTTTGCAATTAATTCACTTTGATTATATCCTCTAATATTTAATCTTTTTTTATGTATTGGAACTGGTATTATTATATCATATTTTTTAAAAAATCCACATATTTTTTTATTTTTTATTATAATTTTTGAAAAAGTTTTATATAAATATGCTCTATCATGAAATTTATAGTCTAATATTGTTTTTCTTATTTCATCATTATATTTAAATAAATATAAATGTTCATTGAAAAATTTATTATCTTCATTTTCATAATTATCTATATTGCAAAGTAGTATTTTATTTATTTTTTCTTCACATTGCATGCATAAACTTTCTTTGCATATATTGTTGCAAAATCCACATACATTTGGATATATAATATTTAAAATGTAATCTAACAAATTTTTTCTCCTTTTTTAAGTTATAAAATTTTTTAATTTGTACTCTAAACCTGTATTTCTTTTTTTATTATCTGCATTCTGTATCATATAACTTATTGTTTTATCATTACCAATAATTATTAATAATTTTTTTGCTCTTGTTAATGCTGTGTATAATAAATTTCTTGTTAATAACATAGGTGATGCTTGTTGTGTTATTGGTATTATTACAACATCAAATTCACTTCCGTTGTGCTTTATGTACAGTTATAGCATAGGCGTGTTCTAACTGTTCTAAGTCTTGGTACTGATACCATGCTTCTTTTTCATCATCAAATTTTACTTTTATTGTTTTTTCTTGGTCATCAATTTTTGCTATTATTCCTAATTCTCCATTAAATACTCCATTTCCATTTTCATAATTATTTCCTTTCTTTTCCCAGAAAATATCATAATTATTTTTTACTTGCATAACTCTATCGCCTTCTCTAAAAATGGTTTCTCCACTTATTTTTTCTTTTTTATTTTCACTATGTTCATTTAATTTTTCTTGTAAAATTTTATTTAATTCTTTTGTACCAATATTTCCTTTTTTATTTGGAACTATAACTTGTATGTTGTTGAAGAAATCATAATCACCAAATTTTTTTAGTCTATCTTTGCATAGTGTTATTATTTGATATAATATTTTTTCTTGATTAGTTTCATTTATATAAAAGAAATCATCTAACATTTCATTATTACTTTCTTTTATAAAAGGTAAGCCATTATTTACATTGTGAGCATTTACTATTATTTTGCTTTTGGCAGCTTGTCTAAATATTTTATCTAAATGTATGGTTGGTATTTTATTTGAATTTATTAAATCTTTTAATACTGTACCTGGTCCAACTGATGGTAATTGGTCTATATCTCCAACCACTATTAATTTTGAACCCAAATATATTCCTTTTAACAGATAATTCATTAAGAAAACATCAACCATTGATACTTCATCTACTATTATTATATCTCCATCTATTGGAGTTACTGATATATTATTATTTTCATATTGTGTTTCATCACTTGTTTTTCCTATTTCTAATAATCTATGCAATGTTTTTGCTTCTTCTCCTGTTGTTTCTGTTATTCTTTTTGTTGCTCTACCTGTTGGTGCACATAGTACAACTTTGTTTCCTTGTTTTTTATAAATTTCTATTATAGATTTTATTACTGTTGTTTTTCCTGTTCCTGGTCCTCCTGTAATTATACATACATTATTTTCGTTTACTAGTTTTATTGCTTCTTTTTGCTTTTCAGATAACTCCATTTTTGTTTGTTTTTCTATTTCTTTTATATTTTTTTCTATTTTGTTTACTTTTTTATTGTTTCTTGCATTTAGTAAATTTAATATTTTTTCTGCAATATTATATTCTGCTTTATAAAATGAGGCTAAATATACCCATTCTTGTTCTTCTCTATTTTCTATATATATTTCTTCTTTTACTTTTAAATCTATTATACTATTTTCTATATTTTCTTCTGTAACTCCTAATAATGTTTTAACAAAATCTATTAAGTTATCTTTTAAAACACATGTATTTCCATTATAACTAGACAATATTAAACTATATTTTATACCACTTTTAATTCTTTTACTGTTATCTATACTTATTCCTATATCTAATGCCATTTTATCTATTTTTTTAAAGTCTATTCCTCTTACTAAGTCTATAAGTATATATGGATTTTCTTCTATTATTTCTATTGCATTATTCCCTAATTCTTTATATATTCGTTTTGCATTATTTGCACCTATTCCATATTTTTCTATATACCCAACTATTTGCCATAACTCCCAATTTTCATTAAAACTATTTTGTATTTCTAATGCTTTTGCTTTGGTTATTCCTCTAATTTGCGATAGTTTTTGTGGTTCTGTTTTTAATATTAATATTGTTTCTTCTCCAAATGTGTCTACTATTTTTTTTGCAGTTGATGGTCCTACTCCTTTTATATTTCCATTTGCTAAATATCTTTCTAATGCATCTAAGGTTTTAGGCATTAGTTTTTCAAATGTTTCTACTTTGAATTGTCTTCCATATTCTTTATGTGTTACGAATTTTCCTTCTGCTTTTATTAAATCTCCTGCATTTACAAATGGCAAGTATCCAACTATTGTATATATTTCGTTTTCACTTTCTAATACTGCTATTGTATAACTGTTTATTTCGTTTTGGTATATTATATCTTCTATTTGTCCTTCTAAAACCATTTTTTCTCCTTTTTGCTATTTTATGGTTATAATAATATCATATTTTTTGTTTTTAGTGAATATATATTTTTATTTTTTTGGTAATTTAAGATTTTTAAAATTTTTTAGATATTTTTAGATTTTCTTAAAATTTTTTAGATAATTTTGATTTGAATGATAAATATGTAAAATAATTATATAATTTTATATTTCATTAAAATGATACTTCGCCTCCACTTCTGCCAAATATTCTTCAATTGGTCTACATCTACCTTCTTCAATATCTTTTAAGGATTTTTCAATTTTTTTATAAACATTTTGATCGTATTCCATATATTTTTTTGTTTTCATAATACCTTCCTCCTATAATTAATATATTCAAATTATATATTAATTATTTATAAAAATCAACATAATTTTTAATTTTTCGTATGAATTGTGAAATTATTTTTAAAAAACATTGCAAAACAAATATATGGGCGACTATAATCGCCCACAAAATATTATAAATTATTTATTAAATTCCATATCTTACTTTATCTACTTGATAATTATTTTGAACTTCATTAGCAGTTAATGCTCTATTGTATACTCTAACTGAACAAATTTCACCAGTATATTTTAAATTATTATCAATATTTGGTCTTAAACTTCCTATAACCAAATTTCCTGTACCAAAATCTGTATAAGATAAATTGCCACTTGTAAATGTTAATTTATTACTTCCACTTACATAAAAATTAGAACTAGCATTCCTTGTTGCACTTATTACAAATGAATTTCGTTTTCCAATATAATCATTGTAAGATATTTCATTAACAATAAACGTACTAAATGCCTCGATATGCATTTTTCCAGAATTTATCAGTCTTATTCCATTATAACATTGACCACCATTTGGTGAAAAATTTAAAATATATTCTTCTTCCTTACTTATTACTTTTGGAATTTTTACAATAATTTCATAAGTAAATTTATCTGTTACATTATCTATCGGTGTTAATACCCAATCATCTGTACCATCAAAATTCAAAGCATCATTTGACCAACCACTTGTAGTTGTATTACCAAAATTATTTAATGTTCCATCATTTTTATTTATACTTAAATCTTTCCAAGTTGTACTTATATTACTATGAGTTCCTGTTCCTACATTATCTATCGCGTCATACCATAAAATAAGTCCATCTTGTTCATAAGTATTATTAGTATATGAGCTTCCTTCTTGCCAACTCAATACTGGATAATTCTTATTTTCATTTTTAACTAATTTCCAATTTTCTTTACCTAATAAATCAACAAAATCTGATGATTGCATAAATATTGAACTTTTTTCTTCTGCTTGTCCTATTACATCTGCACCATCTATTCCACCAGAAGCAGTACCTGTTAAATAATAGCAATTTTTTATTGTGTTAACACCATTACTATTCCTTGTTCCTAAAATTCCATTAGCCTTTGTATTATCTGAATAACACACATTTCCTATGTTATAACAATTTTCTATATTTCCATTGTATACGTGTCCAACAATTCCTCCTAAAGCATTAGCATTATTAACATTATTAATTTTTATATTACCAACATTATAACAGTTTTTTATATTTCCACCCTTAGCCCATCCAAAATTTCCTACTATACCGCCTAAACCATTAGAACCTTCAATAGTTCCTGTATTATAACATAAATTTATAGTATTAATCCCCATACAATCTCCGACTATACCAGCACAAGTATCACTAGATGAAGAAATTATGTTTCCAGTATTATAGCACTTTTCAATATTTATATTTTGTCCATTACATGCTCCCATAATTCCTGCAACTGCTCTTCCGTTGAATTGATTTTATCGTTCCTTCATTACAACATAGTGTAATATTAATATTACCATTTGAAAGTCCACAAATTCCACCTAATTGCAAATGATATTGATTATCACTACTTTTAATTGTTCTTTTTCCTTCAATATTTCCTTTATTAAAACAATTATTTAATATTGTATTTGCATTAGTATTGTATCCTACTATTCCACCAATTTGATACTCTCCATATACTTTACAACTATTAATACAATTATTTATAGTTACATTTCCTGTACCTGATATTGAACCAACTATTCCCGCAGTATTTTGTGTACCTTCTTTTCCTGTTACACTTCCAGCAACTGTTAAATTTTCTATTGTACCACTCTCCATCACTCCAAATAACCCTAAATGATTTGATTTAGAATTAATATATAATCCATCTATTTTATACCCATTTCCATCAAAATTTCCTTTAAAAGGTGTTGCTTCTGTTCCAATTGGTGTCCATTGTTCTGCATTATCAGCAAAGACTTCGTTTCCATCTGCATCTATTGTATAGTTATTTAATTCTATATTATTTTTTAAAATATAGTTAGAATCTAAATTAAATTTATAATATTTTCCTAATTGAGAAATATATACATTTTCTCCTGAACCAACTTTTTGTAGTTGTTCTTTATTATAAATTGGAATAATATCTGCAGTTCCTACAAAACTATTATATACATCTTCTATATTATTTAAATCTTGCTCATAAGTTTCTTTTATTCGTGCAGTTACTTCCAATTGTGTTTTTTGTTGATTTGTAGTAGATATATATAAAGTTAATAAAAATGTCATAAAAAATAACATAGAAATTGCAACAAATAAAGTTAATGAGCCTCTTTCGTTTTTTATATTCATATATATTTTTTCCTTTCTTAAAACATACATAAAATACTTTAGATATACATTTCCTATTTTAATTAATAATATTATATATATATGATTGCATTTTTACAAGTTTTTTATCAAATGAAATATAAATTTAATAATTGTAATATTTTTGTAATATTACAATTATAATTAAAATTTTATTTGGTGGAGGTGAGGAGAGTCGAACTCCTGTCCAATAACCCTTTAATTTAAACTTCTCCGAGTGCAGTTTATTATTAAATTTCCCTTTAAAAAAGTTAATAAACAAACTTTTTTATTGGTATTCTCTAAAATACCCGCTACTTATGAGAAAATAAATAGCTTTGTTTCCTACTAATTCGACGCCCTATCTAAAACCGTAGGCAATTTTAGTAGAACGTAGCCGCAACTTAGGCAGCTAATGCTAATTCTCTATTATCAGCGTTTATTTTTATTTTCGCTTTTTTTAGGTGGCCAAAGCGAACATCCACCACTCGCTATTTAAATCTCTAGATTACTGTCGAAACCAAATACACCCCCATATGCTTACAAATATTATTATAATATATTTCGCTCAAAAAAACAATAATTTTTTAAAAATTCTATTGCATAGTTTAAAAATTTATGATAAGATATATAAAGATTTTAATTATAGGGGAATAGTACATCGGTAGTATAAGAGTCTCCAAAACTCCAGAGCTAGGTTCGACTCCTAGTTCCCCTGCCAATAATTTTAAGCGACAATAAGTCGCTTTTTATTGTATAGGAAACCTATGAAACTTTTTAGTTTTGCAATACAAAGTGAAAATATTTTAAAATATAAATGGAGAAATATATGAAAGAATTAATAAAAAAATTTTGTACCAAAGAAATAATTTTATATGCAATTTTTGGTATATTAACAACTTTAGTAAATATTGTAACATTTTACATTTTACATTCAATATTTAGTATAGATGAAAATTTATCTAGTAATATAGGAATAATACTTGCTGTATTATTTGCATATTTTACTAATAGAAAATTAGTATTTAATTCTCAAGCAAATACTTTTAAAGAAAAATTAATTGAATTTGGGAAATTTATTTTAGGTAGATTATTTACAATGATTATTGAATCTGTTGGTTTTTATTTTCTATTTAATATTTTACAAATTACATATTTTGATGGTTTAATTAGTAAATGTACTATAACAATAGTTGTAATTATATTAAATTTCTTTATAAGTAAATTTTTTGCTTTCAAAAAGTAACAATTTCAACTAATTATAAAATATTATTAATAAAACTTTTGAATTTTAAAAAGTAATTGACATTTTATGTAAAATGAAGTATAATTTAATTATAAATTTTTTATATAAGGAGGCTTATATATGTTAAATGCATTTAAAGCACGGAAAGATTCAATAGAATGTCAATTAAAACTTGTTTTAGATTTTATTGACACTGCTATTAAATCAGGTTATAAAGACATAAATGTATCAGAAGAACTTGATGAAGATATTCTTTACGACGAAGTTAATTCTGTATTAACAAAAAATGGTTTTGACGTGATTGTAAAAAAATATTCTGATAGATTTGATACTTGGATTTCATGGGAAAATGGAAAAAAAGAAAATGGAAATCTTGTTTTTCTTAATTGTACATTAAAAGAAACAGAAGATAAAGAAGAAGAAGAAGAAAGCAATGATACATTTTTATTTTTTTGCTAACTAACATATGCCCCAAAAAAGATGCTTATTTTTTTAAGCATCTTTTTTTAATATAACATTTTACATATCTTCATCTTCTTCACTGCTATCTTCACAGCCATCACATTCACAACAATGTCCACTACAACCTTCATC
>CANQOW010000022.1 GCA_947625545.1 uncultured Clostridia bacterium | reverse complement strand
ATCTGTGTCTATTAAATTTAAGTTAAACATTCTCTTATTTGCCATTGTTATTCCTCCTATGTATTATTAAAGGGTAGGTTATTTATGCCTACCATAGTTGTTTATTTTTCTAATAAACCTGCTATAAAAATTCCTGCTACTGGTATTAGTCCTGCTATTTCACAAAATACTATTCTGCAAATACCTATTGTTATATCTAATCCATTTAATGGGTTAATTCCATTTATAATTTGCATTATTCCTCCTGCAAGCATTACCCATATTCCCACATATAATCCTAAAACTATGCTTGTAATCATTATTATTACTTTTAAAAATTCTCTCATTATTATTCCTCCTATTTTATAAATAATTTTTTCCAAAAACTTTTATAAAGTTTTCTGTTTTATAGTGTTTTTCAAATGCTTTTTGTCCAACTTGATGTAATTTTTCCCTTAAAGTTTTATCTTTTGGTATTAATTTATGGCATTTTCTACAAACTGGTATTACTAATCCATATTTCATACTTATTTGTCTATTTTTGCCTTCAAATACCTCGTGTAAATCTTCTTTTTTACTTGAACATATATAACATTTATCTAAATTGTTTGTTATAATACTAAATCTGTTATTTTCTAACTTTGCTAATTTATAACTTTTATTTTTAATCTTTGTAATTTCTTTTGTTTTTTCTTTATTTTTTATCTTTGGTACAGGATAAAAACTTTTTGATAAATCTGTTACTATCATTTCCACTCCTCTTTTAATATACTTAATTCTTCTGGTGTCATTGTTTCTATATCTAACTGTTTACATTCTTGTACTATTAAATCAACTAATCTGCTCATTTCTTTTGTGTTATATGTACTTGAACCATAATAGGCTATAATATTTGTAAAGCCTTCTAATTTACTTTTTGTTGTTTCACATATCCAACCTAGCCCATTATGTTTCCAAGCTTCTATAAATCTTTCTACTGCCTCATTCTTTACTGGTAACACTTCATAAACACCAATATTTTTTATTGCATCCCTATATATTTCTTCTTTTGGTATATTTAGTTTTTCTTGTATCTTTGATATTAGAATCCACATATAAGCATTTGCATCTAAACTACGTTTTTGTCTGTATTTTTTTAACTCTATATTTAGTTTATTTTCGTTTTTTAGTTCTTCAACAACATTTATATCTTTTGTATCTAAAAGTAGGCTTATTTTTGGTTTATTAGTCCAATAATCTATATTTATATCTGTTATTTTTGCAGTTGTTTGCATGGAAAAACTCCTTCCTTTAAGCATTTAGTTAATATCTCTAATTTAGGTAGATATTCATTTTTAATAAATTTTTCGTCATATTCTATTGGTATTAGTTTTAATCTTGCTTTATCTATTTTATTAAAATAATTTTTATAATCATTTTCTTCTAATCCATAAGTTACAATAAATAGACTAAATATTTTACTTGCATACATTTCAACTTGGGCTTGTCTCCAATATTGCTTTGATACTTTAAACTCTTTTTCAAAATTATATGTTTTAACTTCATAAATACAAGTATTGGTATTACCATCTAAATTAACTCTTAATCTGTCTATAATAATTTGATTATCTTTTATTAAATTTTCAATATTTAACGAATCTAATATTTTATGCTCATAATTATTTCCCGCTTTCATTGCTTCAGTTTTTAATTCATTTTTTAATAATCCTAATTTTTCAAGCCACCATTTTTCAAAAGTTTTTGTTTCCCAATTTCCAACAACCATACTTGTATCTGATGCACCTATGTAATAACTTCTATCTTGACTTTGTATCAATATTAGATAAATCTCTTTCAAAATTACTTAAAGTATCAAAATAACTAAACAATGCTTTAACTTCATCTTCCGTTTTATGCAATGCTTGTGCAATTTCTTTAACAGACAATCCTTGTTTTAATTTTTGAGTATAAATTTGTTGACATCTTTCTTTTATTTTAAAAATATCATGTTTTGATAAATCATCTTCCCAATTTTCTTTATCATCTTTTAATTCATCTTTAAGCCATAAATCAAAACCTAAGCCAGTTCTTATTGCTACACCTTTTACAAATAATCTAGTTTGGCAATTCCATAATCTTTGTTGAGACATTGAATTATCTTTTACAGGATTACTTCCATTTGTAACTGGTCCTCTTTGTATAAATTCTAAATCATCTATTACTATTTTTACTGCTGTTTCATAAACTCTATTTGCATTTCCTTTAGAATCTTTAAATTCTTGTTCTGACATATATAAACTACTGCCTGTTGATTCATTTACTATTGGCTCAAAATACACTATATTAGCACCATTAGTATGTAGTAAATCAATTACTTTAGCCCAATTTAAATAATCTGCTCCATCTCTTTTTTCCACCCATTGACTTACATCTATTTTTCTTAACTCGTTATAACCTTTTAATGACATCTTTTTTCCTCCTTTAATTTTTTTATTTTTTCATCTAATTCATCTGCGTATCTATAATCTCTACTATTCCATACATCTTGCATATCTAACATGAATCTTTTATTTTCTAGTTCTTCTAATGTTTCCATATTATATTTTCCTTTCTTTAAAATTTGACAAATTATAATTTTGATGTTATACTTAAAAAAGATATTATATTTAATATGTATTTATTTTGAGTTAGTTTTTGATTGGTAGTCGTGAACTAACTCTTTTATTTTGCCTAAAATAACTTTTTCATTATTGTATGTATTCATTTCAACTAGTTTTGTTATTTCTTGTATAATCTTTCTTTGTTCTTCATTTTTATTAAGTAAAACTGTATTGTTATGTTCTGATATTAGTCTTATTTCTTTTAGTTCTTTGTTTTCATCTGATAACTCTTTTACTTGTCTTGCTAATTCAACACTTCTTTGTTCCAATTCATCTACTTTATTTAAAAATTTTCTGTTACTTCCAAACATATAATCACCTCCTTTAAAATAAAATTCCATATACTATTATTCCTGCATAAATTAATACTAATGCTTGATATAATAAGACATCTATTATTGCTTGTCTTCTTATTTTTTGTATTTGTTTTTTAGTTATTTTCATATTTGCACCTTCTTTCTTCTATTTTTTTATAATATTCCTAATTCATCGTGTCTAACATTGAAGAATTCTTCAAATTTGTCTCTTTTTACCATATATGGCTTTGTATAAGTTTGTACTGGTAATTCAGGACATTTAAAAATTTTATACACAGCAGGTAATGCTATGCCATATTCTGCTACAATATCTTCTGCGGTTAATAATACTTTATTAGTCTTTTTTAATATTGTGTTTTCTTCCATTGGCTTTCCTCCTTTCTTATTTGAATTATTTATTATTTTGATATATAATCTACCTATCTTATTTAAGAAAGGTGATATTTTATGGAAAAAACATTTAATTATATTATGAATAATTTATCTACTATTGTATTATGCTTTGTTTCGATAATTACAGCTATTTCTCCTATCATTACTGCTATTATAAATAATAGGCATACTACCAAAATTAAAGAACTTGAAATGTATGAAATTGCTAAACAACAATCATTACAAGATTTTGTTGATAACTGTTGCTCATATTTTTCCTGTCCTTCAGATAATAATTTAAAAATAAAAGTATTATCTTCTATGCACAAATTACTTATTTATTTTGATATTGATAAATATTTACAAAATAATATACTTGAAGCAATTAATCAGGGTAAAAATAAATTATTAAATGAAGTTATATTAAATTTAAGTAAGCAAGTGAAAAAAATATAAAAACAATTGAACATACATACATACAATATATAATTGCTATTAATGGGTTATATATTTTGTTCATATAAATACTTCCGATTATTGCAATTAAAAATAATATAATAATTGTAGTAATTATAAGTATCATACTTTTCCTCCTTACTTGTCGAAATATGTCATATTTTGTAATATCATATACATAAATTTTTTAGTTTCTAAAAACTTGTTTTTAGTTGTCAATAGTTTTTAGAAAAAATTTTTTTATTATTTTATTTCGCTTTCGTTAAGTTTGCTGTTAAAAAAAATATTCCAAGTTTGGTTAACATCTAAATTAAAATATGCTTTTACTATTTTAATTTCATTTACTGTAAAGTCAACTCTTCCTTTCTCTTTTTGTATATAAGCATTTGTTGAACATCCAATTATATTAGCCATTTGTTCTTGTGTTTTTCTATTTGCAACTCTAAACACTTTTATATCATTATACATATTTTATTCTCCTTTCTTATTTCGTTTTCGTTAACATTTTATAATATATTTTTAAAGTTGTCAATACTTTTTTTAAAAAAAACTTTACTTTTTGTTAAGTTTGCGTTATAATACTATTATGCGAGGTGATTTAAATGAATATGAAAGAAAAATTCGGAGCAAGATTTAAAAGTTTAAGAATAGCTCATGGATTTACCCAACCTGAATTAATAAATTCTTTTTCAATAAAAAATCCTGAATATAAATCAAGTGTAGCTGCTATATCACAATATGAAAATGGCAAAAGAATTCCAGAAGTTCCTGATTTAATAGCTTGGGCAAAATATTTTGAAGTAACTACAGATTATTTACTTGGACTTTCTGATACAATGTTTTCAAATTTTATATCAAGCATAAAAGATTTAGAAAAAACTTTATATAAACTTTCTCCTGATGATAGATTAACTGCTAAACCTTATATTGAAAAACTATATAAAACATTATACAAAGAAGAAATATCAAAAATTACTAACAAAATTACTAATATAAAAATTTTAGGTAAAACTGCTGCCGGACAGCCTATTGAATATAGTGATAACTATGCACAAGATATTGATAATATTTCAGACATTCCAAAAAATGCAGATTATGCTTTAATTGTTAATCGGCGATAGTATGACACCTACAATAAAAGATGGACAACTCATTTATATAAAAAGTCAACCAGATGTAGAAAATGGAGAAATAGCTGTTGTGGAAATAGATGGAGCAGTTACATGTAAAAAGGTATTTAAATGGTTAAATCATATAGAATTACATTCTATAAATTCAAAGTACGAACCTATTATAATTACATCTGGCAATTTTAAAATATTAGGAAAGGTTATATTATAATATGAAAATAATAAACGAACCAAAACCTAAATTTAATATACTTGATAAAGTTGGTACAATATTTGGTATAGCACTTCCTATTGTATCATATAGTTTTGTTGAATGGTACTGGATAATTATTACTCTTTTTATAATAATATTTTTTTCAATATCTCGATATATTTACTTGTATAAAAAACAAACAAAATTATTATATAATGATTATTTGGAAATATATAATAATCATCAAGAATTAGCTAAACAATTTGATAAAAAAACAAAAAAAATAAAGGACCAAGAAAAATTATTAGAAGCATATAAATATATGTTATTAGAATTATCCAATCGTATTTCTGAAGGAATATTGCCAGTTACTAACTATGAAAAAAAATTTTTAGAAAATTTATACCAAATTACCTTAAAAGACATAGAATGCCTATATAAATTGGAAGGAGATATGAAAAATGGAAAAAATTTATAAAATTATAAAAATAATTGACGATGAAACTTTAGTGATTAATGCCGGATATGATAACGGAATTAAAATAGGTGATGATTTTGAAATATTTGAAGATGGTGAAGAAATTAAAGACCCTGATACTGGTGAAGTTTTAGGTACATTAGATACTATAAAAGAACGTGTAGAAGCAATAGATGTCTTTCCTAAAATGTGTATATGCAGACATAACATAATAGTTAATTATATAAAAGCTATTACTGGTGATTTTACAAAAATAAAATCAAAAACATTAAACATTGATTCTTCACAAATTTCTGGTGGACTATCTGATAATTTAACTATACATATTGGAGATAAAGTAAGAAAAATAAGAAAAATGAGTTAACCCCAGGGGCAAAGGATTCTAAATATACAAATGTATATCTACTCCCATTCGGGAACCCAGCCTTATTCCTTCACAAGTTAACTCTTACTATCTATTATTATACACTTTTTTTGAAAAAATGCAAGTAATTTATAAAATATCATAAATTTGTAATATTTTTGTAATATAAATAGATAACATACTCCCCGACCAAAGTTTGTATGTTATCTATCTCGTAACTACTTGTATAAGCAGTTTATAATTATATTATATAATAATAAACTCCTTATTACAAGTACCAAAAATTTGTTTAAGGAGGTTTTTCTTATGGAAAAAGAAAAGAAAGAAAAAAATGGAAAGCCAAAGGCTGTTGGAAATGGCGAAGGCTCACTTTATAAAAGTGAAAAATTAGATAGATGGATATTTCAATACACAGAGCCTTCTGGCAAAAGACAAACGTTAAGACAAAAGAAAAATGAAAGTGAACGTGCTTTTAGAAAAAGAGTTACTGCTGTAAAAGAGAAATTAGATAATGGTACTTATATTGGAAAAAGCAAGGATACTTTTATTGAGATATTAAAGAAATATGTTGAACAAAAACATAAAGATGGTATTACTTCTGATAGGTCTTATGCAAGAGATTTAGAGACTGTAAAACAAATAGAAAAATGTTGTTCTAATTTTATAAATAAACCTATTCAAAGAATAACTGTTGATGATATAGAAAATAGTAAAGAAAATATAATAAAATATTCTAATAATGTAATAAGCAAAATTTGGATTTTAATTAATAAAACATTTCAAATTGCATATTCAAGAAGAAAAATATCTTTTAATATTATGTTAGATGAAACATTATCAAAACCTATTTCAGAAAGACCTGAAACAAAAATAGAAGCATTTACTGTTGACGAAGAACAAAAGTTATTAAATGTATTAAATAATCAAGAATTTAATCACAAATATAGGGATATTATATTACTGCAACTTTATACTGGTATGCGAATTGGAGAAGTATTAGCATTAAGCAAAGACTGCATTGATTTTAGTAATAATACTATTACTGTTTATCGTACACTTACACAAGATAAAAATTATAATGTAATTATGGGAAATCACACGAAAACATATAAAAAAATATCTGGAATTGATAAAGGTAAAAGAATTTTCCCTATGAATAATAATGTAAAAAAAATAATTGAAAAAATATTATCTAATAAAGTTAGCAATATAAATGGATTATTATTTTGGGATAATAATAAAGAATCTTATATCACTCCAAGTGAAATTAATTCCTATTTAAAAAGAATAAATAATAAATATAAAATTACAAATAAATCGATACATTCTCATAGATTAAGACATACTTTTATTACTAGGTGTGTAGAAAAGGGAATGAATTTTAAAGTTTTACAAACTATTGTTGGACATGTTGATGGAAGTTCAATAACATCTAATGTATATACTTCTATTTCTAATGATTTTATGCTACAAGAAATGAAAAAAATAAATTAAATTGCTATTGCATTACTATTGCATTACTTTAATAAAAATAAACCATACAAAATACTGATATTTCAATACTTGTATGGTTTTTTCTGTTTGGTGCCGGTGATGGGACTCGAACCCATACACCATTGCTGATAACAGATTTTGAGTCTGCCCCGTCTACCAATTCCAGCACACCGGCATATTACTAAATTATATATTAACATATTTATAGAACTTTGTAAAGAAATATTATCTATTATTTACAAAGTTCTATTTATTTCTTATTACTACTTTACTTCTTCTACATCATATTCATAAACACATATAATTTTTGTATCAATGTTTATATCGTCTTTACTATAATTTATTCTAAATAACTTCTGTCTTTTTAATTCAAAGCAAAATTGATTCATATCAATTAAAATTTCGTCTGATACTCCCATTCCTAATGGTAATGTTTTATTAAAATTATCATAAAAAATTATATTTGAAAATGCAATTACTGGCATATTTTCTTTTAAATTTATTCTATATAAATTTATTTTATCTAATTCTTTACATTTATTTAAAGCATTTTCTGGATTGATATTAAATACTCCAAATTCTTTTCCATTAATACTTCCATCACATGCCATATAGATATGCATGTCTGCATCTAATTTTATTTTATTATAACTTTCATTTAGATTTTTTAATGCACTTATTAATTTATTTTGATATTCTTGGACAGTTGTATTTTTTGTTATGTCTAATATTTTAAATTTATTTTTCTTTGTTTCTCTATGTTTTTTATTATTTAAAACACTTATTTTTGTTTTATCCTCAACTATTCCACCAAAAATATCAAATTCTTCTTTTTGAAATAGCATTTCTTCTCTTTCTGCTTCATCTTTTAATTGTTCTAAACTTTTTTCTAAGTCATTATTATTATCTAATTTTATTGAATTTATATCTTTTAAAATATTATCAAAATGCATTAAATATATAGAATCACATTCTTGTTTTTCAAAATTATTCCTTTGAATTTTATCAATAGCATTTGCAAAATCTTCAAAATCTTCTTCATAATCAAATGTTTTATGTAGGTTTACTAAATTTTGTATATTACTATTTTCAATTCCTTCATTTAATGCTAATACATTATCTTTATTTGCGAATTTCCAAAATTCAAAAATGCTTTTTTTATGACTTTCAATTTCTTTTATGTAAGTATCTGCATTTGCTATTTTTGTATCCATTAATTCTATTTTTCTTTTTAATGCATTAATATCTAGTTTCATATTTTTTACTAATGTATCTATTTTCTCAAGGTTTTTACTTAATTTTAATAAATCATCTATTGTATAATATTCTTTAATTTCTTCGTCTTCTTCTATTTCATTATTTTCTTGTTCTTCTTTTTTAGTTACTTCTGCTACAACTTCGTTTTCTTTTTTATTTTTCTTCTTGCCTTTAAAGAAATATCTAACTTTTCCTAAAAATGATTTTTTACATTCTAAAAATGTAGCTATTTGTTTTTCTTTATATATGTATTCTTTATCTTTTTTATTAGATAATATTTTTAACACTTCTAGTTCTTCTTTTAGGCTCTTTTCTTCAACTTTTAAATTTTTAATTGCTTCAAGTGATGCTTTATATTCTTCTTGTATAAAACTAGATAAATTATCATAATTTATTATTTTCGTTTTATATAGAAAATCTAAATCTCCTTTTGAAGATATTTGAACATCAAATTTATAGTTATGTGGTAATTCAGTTTGCAATATAAATAATGCTTTTATTAGTTTATAGAATTTTGCTATATCTTCTTTATTATCTAATTTTATTTTATAAAAACTTTGTATTTTTTCATAAACAAAGGTATTTCCTACTATTTGTATTGTTATATCGTTATTTCTATCATGCACTTCATATATATTTGCCCAGTCTTTTGTAAATAGCCATAAGTATTTTTCTATGTCTTGTACTTCTTCTTTATTTAGGTATTCTCTTGAATATTCTAAATTTGATATTGGAACAAAAATTTCTTCTTCTTTTTTCTTTTTTGAATTTTCAAGTTGCTTTTTTAAAATATAGAAAAATGTTGAACTGTCTTGTTCTTTTGTAGGAACAAGCATAAAGTATATGCCTGTTGCTTCAGAATAATATATTTGCCACAAATAATTATCACTATATTTTATTTTAAATGGTATGTTTTTTTCATATCTTTTTTGTTCCTGTTCGATGTTTTCTATTTCTTGTATATTCATATCATTTAACATTTTTAAAAAAGTTGTATGATTTAAAACATTTTCTTCATTGTCTGGTACTAAATAATTATATATAGGACTAGATTTAGAATATTTTTCATATAAAGTGTCCATTCTGTTCGTTGGTGTTAATAATATTTGAATTTTGTTTATTGGAACATATTTATATACTTTATATAAATTTTCTTCATAATTTCTACTTGGCTTAAAATCTAAATATTCATATTCTTTAAATTCTTTTGGGATTTTATCTAAATTTAGCCCTAAAAAATCCAACTTATGTTTTATGTCTCCTAAATTTTCATTTGTATTTTTAGGCAATTAAATTACCCCTTTCTATCATAAAATTCTTTATAACCTCTGTATGCACAATAAACATCAAATTTACTTGTAACTTCATAAGGTGCGTGCATTGATAATACTGGAACACCGCAATCTATTACATCTACACCTTTATTTGCTAAAATGTAGGCTATTGTGCCTCCTCCTCCAACATCTACTTTTCCTAATTCTGATAATTGGTATGGTACACCTGCTTTTTCAAAAATACCTCTTATTTCTGCTACATATTCTGCATTTGCATCTGATGCTCCTGATTTTCCTCTTGAACCTGTGTATTTATTTAATCCTATACCATAACCTAATTTTCCTGCATTTAATTTGTCTGATACATTTGCATATATTGGGTCAAATCCTGCATCTACGTCTGCTGAAAGCATTTTTGAATTGCAAAATACTTTGTCTAATAAATTTGGTCTATTTTCACCAGATTTATTTAATAATTCTGAAATAAATGTATCAAATTCATGTGATTCCATTCCTGTATTTCCCATACTTCCTATTTCTTCTTTATCTGATAATATACATACTGCTGTTTTATTTGGTTTTTCAACATTTAATATTGCTCTTAAAGATGTATAAGCACATACTTTATCGTCTTGACCATAACCTGCTATCATACTTCTATCAAATCCTAAACTTCTTGCTTTAAATGCTGGAATTAATTCTAATTCTGAACTTAAAAAGTCTTTTTCTGTTATTCCGTATTTATCGTTTAGAATTTTCATTATATTTAATTTTACTCTTTCACTTCCGTCTTTATCTTCATAAGGCATACTTCCTATAAGTAAATTTAAGTCTTCTCCTGAAATTCCTTCTTTTAATTTTTTCTCCATTTGTTCCATTGCTAAATGTGGTAATAAGTCTGTTATTGTAAATATTGGATCATTTTCGTCTTCTCCTATGTTTACATTTATTTTTTTACCATCTGCTTGAACTATAACTCCATGTATTGCAAGTGGAATTGTTGTCCATTGATATTTTTTTATTCCTCCATAATAGTGTGTTTTGAAATATGCAAATTCAGAGTCTTCATATAATGGATTTGGTTTTAAATCTAGTCTTGGTGAATCTACGTGTGCACCTACTATGTTTATACCATTTTCAAATTTTTCTTTTCCTATTACTGCAATGTACATTGATTTATCTCTGTTTATATAAAAAACTTTATCTCCTGCATAAAGATTTTCTGTTTCATTTAAGTCTTTAAAATTATTTTTTAATAATATATCTTTTGCAGTTTGTATTAATTCTCTTTCTGTTTTTGATTGATTTAAAAAGTATATATATTCGTCTGCAAATTTAAAAATTTCTCCTTTTTGTTCGTCTGTTGTGCTATCCCACCCATTTTTCTTGTTATTAAATAATGTTTCTTTTAATTCTTTTCCGTTCATAAAATTCCCTCTTTCCTTTTTTTATTTTATTTTATATTTTTTTTGAAAATTTATACATTAAATCTAAATAATACTATATCTCCATCTTGCATAATGTAGTCTTTTCCTTCTGAGCGAATTAAGCCTTTTTCTTTTGCTGCAAGCATTGAGCCTTCTCTTACTAAATCATCATAAGATACTACTTCTGCGCGTATAAAGCCTCTTTGAATATCTGAATGTATTTTTCCTGCTGCATCTGGTGCTTTTGTTCCTTTTTTTATTGTCCATGCTCTTACTTCTGGTTCTCCTGCTGTTAAAAATGACATTAATCCTAATAAATCATAACTTGCTTTTACTACTCTATCTAATCCAGATTCTTTTATTCCTAATGCTTCTAACATTTCTTTTTTATCTTTTTCGTCTAAACTTGCTAATTCTTCTTCTATTTTTACACATAGTGGTATTGTTAATGCTCCTTCTCTTTTTGCATATTCTGTAACTTTTTTTACGTTTTCGTCATTTTCTGCATTTGCTAATTGTTCTTCTGATACATTTGCAATATATAATACTGGTTTCATTGTTAATAAATATGTATCTTTTATTATTTCTTTTTCTTCATCATTTAATTGTATAGTTCTTGCACATTTTCCTTCTTCTAATACTTTTTTTACTTTTTCTAATACATCTATTTCTGCTTGATATTTTTTATCTGCTTTTAACATTTTTCTTGATTTTTCTAATCTTTTTTCTATTATTTCTAAATCTGATAATATTAATTCTAAATTTATTGTTTCTATATCTCTAATTGGATCTATACTTCCATCTACGTGAACAATATTAGAATCTTCAAAGCATCTAACTATATGTGCAATACTGTCTACTTCTCTTATATGTGATAAAAATTTATTTCCTAATCCTTCTCCTTTACTTGCTCCTTTTACTAAACCTGCTATATCTACAAATTCTATTATTGCATGTGTTGTTTTTTCTGGATTATACATTTTTGTTAATACGTCTAATCTTTCGTCTGGAACAGGTACTACACCTACATTTGGTTCTATTGTACAGAATGGGTAATTTGCACATTCTGCTCCTGCATTTGTTATTGCATTAAACATTGTACTTTTTCCTACGTTAGGAAGTCCTACTATACCTATTTTCATTTTTTCCTCCACTTATGTTTTGTTTTCTTGTTAATTTTATCATATTTTTGTTAAGTGTCAAGTGAAATTGTTTGATTTACTTTTAAAATATTATTGGTATGGGCAACGTAGATATTTACAACTCGCCATTGACTCTCTTGAAAATTGATACAAATATCAATCAATTTACTAAAGTATATCATAATTGAAATAATTTTCAATAGCAAAACTAAAAATTTTTTCAAAAATTTGTTCTGTTCGCTTGTTTTTTATTTAAAAATATTGTATATTGGTAAACATAAGAAATGACAAACCACATATGTGGTTTGTCATTTCCAACAGGTATATCTTCATCACCCTTATCTAGTTTCAAACAATTCTATACAAAAACACATAATCTCTCACAATAACACATAACAGATTTTCCTTGCTCTCCAAATCTTCATAATGAATAATATTTCTTTTACTCTGTTCTGCCACATCAATTAAATCCTCTAGAATAGCGACCTCCATACTCTTCAACCCTTCAAAATCTGGCCTATCAATTACTGTAACAATTAAATCTCTATATTCATTTAATATATGATTAACCTTTCTCTCATAGGTCTTTTCTAATGGTACCTTGTTTTTTCTTAGCTTAATAAAAATAACTATTACACCAACGAAAAAAAACACGCCAGCAAAAACATAACAAATATTTCTCTTTATTGGTAAATTCTCTATTTCAGGCACAACATTTTCTGAAATGCTACTCTCAAAATTTTCCTTTACCTGTGTAACTGTATCAATCACAGGTATATCTAATTCAATATAATCTTCCACTCTCTTTGTACCTATTCCAACTTCAGAAAGATTAATATCATACACAATATTAAAACGAACCTTCAAAATAGCATCTATAGCAATATCATATGTCTTTTCATACAAACGTACCAAATCAAGATAAGTATCATAATCTATACTAACCTCATCCATAATTGTAAATTCATCAGTAGCAACTTTTTTATCACTTTTACTATCCATTAATATAAAATTTTTTTCCCACACAACTTCATCTAACTTCTCTGTTACAACTGTCCCAATTAATTCAGCAGAAACATTATATTGATATTCTATATCAGCTTTTCTATCACCCTTTAAAATCATATTGAAAATCTAACAAAAATGAATCAACCAATTTTGAAGCATAATATTGCGTAGTAGAAATATTTTCATTTTCATAGAAATCATTTGGTTTTAACATAGTCATATGATTTCCGCTCTTTTGGGCAGTATAACCGATATACTGGTTTTACATTTGTTTTCATATCTATCCCTAATCTTACAAAGCCAATACTTAAAACAAACATAATTATAACAGCAAAAACAGAAATATAATCTTCTTTTTTTATATTTCTGTTTTCTCTATCATCTACACTCATATGACATCTTACATGCAATTTTCTCTTCTTTATCATAAAAACCTCCTTACTTTATTTCCACTTTCGCATCTTTGTTATTAAAATATTCATATAACCAAATAGCTGGAAAACCGATATATTTTACATGAAATACATACATTCCACTAATTTGCTCTATTCCCACTAAATTCCCATCTATTAAATTATTTTGATCACCTTTTGTCTTATAAAAAATTTTATCTTCTTTTTCAACTTTATCAACAATACGATGAGCAATATTTTGATTACCTATTTTATAAATAATAACTGTATTCAAAGGTATATCTTCTAAAGCTTTTTCATCAAGTTTCTTAAAAATAACCACATCTCCTCTTTCAATATCAGGAGCCATACTATTGGAAAGTATAGTTATAGGCTTATATTTAAACACTCCAAGCATAAAACAAATTATATTTATAGATACTATAATAGTCACTATATTAATAATTTTTGAATATTTACTTTGACTTTTTTTATTAATATTATATTTCTCTTTTGTAAATCTGTATTTAAATATATAATAAACTAATATAGGTGATAAAACCCCTGTTGTTGCAATTACAAACCAATCTATATTTACTAATATTGGTGATACCAATATAATTAGTTTATTAGATATTCTATATGTTAATGGTAATAAAAAGGAACTTTGTAATGTTAAATAAGTGCATAAAATATTATATGCTATTAATGGAATTATTGATTCACATATGAATTGAAAAAAAGCTTCTCTATTTATATACAAACCTACTAATTGATTATATTTAATCTCTACTAGCACAAATAATATTGTTATAAAGGTTAAAACCAACCTATTGTTTTTATTTCTAGTAGCAATTACACTTCGTGTCACTTCAATACCTATAATAGGAATAATCGTCGATATAAATTTATAATCATACATATTTTTTGAGAAACCAAGTAACACACCCAAATAGAGATAAATTACAGTATGTACACATGATATTATAATCATATATTTAAGATATTTTTTATTTTTATTTAATCTAACATGTTTTTTTTGGCAATCAATCACCAAGTAGATCAAAATGCAACACCAAAATAATGGATTTATAAAATTTGTATAAATTTTAGTATATTTAATAATAAAATTTATTGTTAAAAATATATAACAAATAATAATTATCAATAATTTCTTACCTTTTAAGTACCTCATAATTTTCACCCTTCAAAAGTAACATACCTAAAATTTTATTAATGCTATTAATTTAAGACCTTTTGCAAAATATCAAAATTTATATTAACAGCATTATTTTATTTACTCTCGAATATCTTCTTTATACTCTATGGTTCCTGTTACAGACCTAGTTGTCTTAGATGGCATTTCTGTGGTATTTGGGTCATACATCACTTGTACTAATGCACAGGTTGTATTCCCTGCTGTCAGAGAATCAATAGGGTTTCGAATTGTATAAATAATTGCTGATGATCCAGTTTCTTCAGGAATAAATGTTACATTTTCTAAAACAGCATCCATATTTCCTTGATTTTCAATCATTATCATATAAGTGATATAATCACCTGGGTTTGCCAATTCAGCATTAAAAGTCACAGATGTGTCTGTAAATTGTATATCTCCTGCATTACAACCAGGGCTGACATATTGAGCACTAACATCAGTTATTTTAACATTCCATTCATTTATTATCTTTGCATTTCCTTCCAATGTTGTTTGTGTTGCAAATGCTGAATACGCTACTGCCATAACTAATATTACGAAAAAAAGTACACCTATTAGAATGTTTCTGTTATTTCTCATATCTTTTGCCTCCCTCTTTACATAATATGCATTACAAAATATATTGTGTTATATACCTTATATGACATAAATTTGCTAATGAAGTAAAAGATTTAATAAATATGTTGATTATATTCAAAATACAATTTAAAAATGCTATTGCATTAAAAATAATAAAATAAAAGCCTAGATTACTTATATACTAAGTATTCTAGACTTTATATTTTTGGTGCTATTGGGCGGAAT
>CANQOW010000021.1 GCA_947625545.1 uncultured Clostridia bacterium | reverse complement strand
ATTTAAAAATTGTTTTTCAATTTCAGATAATTCAATTCTTAAACCTCTTAATTTAACTTGGAAATCTTTTCTACCAACATATTCTATATCTCCATTAGAATTATATTTTCCAATATCTCCGGTTTTATATAATAAACCATTTCCAAATGGATTTTGAACGAATACTTTATCAGTTGATACTTTATTATTAATATAACCTTTGGCAAGACCATTACCACTAATGCAAATTTCTCCTTCAATACCAATAGGGCATAAATTCATATCTTTATTAAGTATGTAAATTTGAGTATTGCAATTTGGTTTACCAATATTAATTTTATTAGTTGTTACTTTTTTATTTGAACAACAAGCAGTAATTTCACTAGGACCATAACCATTATATATATTTGCATTAGTATAATTTTTTAATTTTTCATATAAATTAGCAGTAAAATTTTCTCCACCCAATTGTATAATTTTTAATTTTTCTAAACAAATTCTTGTATCTTCATTAATTAAAAGTAAATCAATTCTTGATGGTGTAGTTAATATGAAATCTACATTGTATTTAATAATTAAATTACTTATATATGTTGGAATTTTTTGCTCTTCTACATTTGATAATATTATAGTTTTACCTGATAATAAAGGCACAAATGTTTCTACAATAAACATATCGAATGCAACTGTACTTATACTTATAAAATTATTACATATATCAGTATTTAAATTAGTTCTATAACTTAAAACAAGATTTACAACACCATTATTTTTAAGTTCAACACCTTTTGGAGTACCAGTTGAACCAGATGTGTAAATAATACAAAAAGTATTATTTATATTATAATTTAATTTTAAGTTATCATTATTAAATTTACTAAAATCTTCATTATCAATAAATAACTTATTTTCAAAATTAATATTATTTACTTTAGTATTTGTAATTAGTAAAGGAGAATTAGCATTATTTAACATATATAAAATTCTATCTTCTGGAAGACCAGTATCAATTAACATATATGCATTGTTAGATTTTAAAACTGCTAACATACAAATAATAGTTTCAAAAGAACGCTCTAACATAATGCCAATAACATTATTTCCATTTACAGTTTTATTTAAATAATGTGCTAACCCATTTGCCTTTTCATTTAATTCTTTGTAAGTTAATTTCTTATCCTCAAAAACAACTGCAATATTATTAGGAGTTCTTGCAACTTGCTCTTCAAATAAATCTACAATAGTTTTATCCTTTGGGTAATCTACCTTTGTATTATTAAAATCATATAAAATTTTATTTTTCTCATCAGGAGTAATAATTTCAATATCCTTTAAACAAATTTCATTATTATTAATAATTTGATCAATAATATGTAAAATACGTTTATGAATATTAACAATATCAGTTTTAGAATATTTATCACATATATAATCATAAGCAATATTTAAACCAGTAGCATCATTAAAATCAAATAAATGAATTTCTAAATCATCAGCAATAGTACCATTAAAAGTCCATCTAGTATTATGAGGAACTACATCAATATTATCTAATGTTTTAGTAACTTGATAAGAAATCATAATATTATATAAATTAGGTAAACTAGAATCTATTTTTCTTAAATTTTCTATAATATATTGATAAGAATATTTTTGATGTCTTAACATTCCCATAGAATTTGTAGCAATATTTGAAACAATATTTTTAAAAGAAATGTTATTATCTAATGAAATACGTAATGGAATAGTATTAATAAACATACCAGGAGTATGTTTCTCTTTAAAATTAGCTCTATTTAAAATAGGGGTACCAATTACAAAATCATCTAAATTAGAAACTTTATTTATATAAATTGAAAAAACAGCCATAAAAAAGTTATATACAGAAACTTTATTTTCTGTACAAAAACTATTTATAGACTTTAATAAATCATTATCAATGCTAACCAATTCTCTATTAGCATTAGTAGATACATTTTTTAATTCATCTGTATTAACACTTGGAATAGACGCAATTTCAGGTATAGTAGAATATATATTATCCCAATATTCTTTATCTTTTAAGAATTTGTCACTTTTTAAATAATCACTTTCAGAAGCAATATAATCTGTATAAGAAAAAATATTAGAGCAATCAATTTCTTCATTTTTTAATAAACAAGAGTAAATTTTTATAATTTCATTAACTGCAATACCAAGAGTCCAAGAGTCAGAAATAATATGATGTGCATTGAAAATAAAGCCTCCTGTGCCATTTGGAAACTTAAATAATTTAAAATTAAATAATAAATCTTTTGTTAAATTAAATGGAACACTTGCAACATTTTTTTCTAATGCTTTCACATCTTCATCTGAATTAACATTAATAACTTCGCAATTAAATTCAACAAAATCGCTTATATATTGTTTTACAATAGTATTATCCATAAAAAGTTTAATTCTAAAACTATCTGCATTTTTTACAAATATATTGATTGCATTATTAAGTTTGTTAAAATCAACTTTTGCAGAAATAGTTACAGAACCACAGATGTTGTTAATATTTGTATTGTTATAATATTGTTCTGTAAGCCATATTGAATTTTGTGGAGCAGTTAAGTTAAACATCTTTTTCATATTTTAAACCTCTTGTATATAAATATATGAACATTATATACTTATATGTAAAAAAATGCAAATTTTTTTAGAAAAATAATAGAAAAAATATCGACAAAAAACGACAAACAATATTGCATTAATATTTATAAAATATTATGTAAAATATTGAAATGATTTAAATTATGCGGTATAATATAAATATGGAAGTCATTTCCAAGTTAAAATTATATATCAATTAGAAAAGTGTTTTGAATAATGAAAGTTTTGAGTATTATTGAACCATGGGCAACGCTTATTAAAGAGGGAAAAAAAGTTATTGAAACAAGAAGTTGGAAGACATCTTATAGAGGTGAACTTTATATCCATGCAAGCAACAAGAAAATTAAAAGGAGTGATGCACATACAATTGAATTACTTAAGTTAATTCCAGATATTCCTATGGGATATGGAAACATTATATGCAAATGCAAGTTGGTAGATTGCATATATATGGATAAAGATTTTTTAGACGAAATTAAAAAAAATAAGCAGGAATTCTTATGCGGAGAATATAGTTTAGGAAGATATGCATGGATTCTGAAGGATGTAGAAGTCCTCGATAAACCAATTCATGCAAGAGGACATTTGAATATTTGGAATTATGATGTTGAATAGTAGAGAGGAGTATGCAATATGAAAATTATGCAATTGAAAGAAGCAAAAAGAATTGAAGAAAGTCTTCGGAATTTAACGGAAGAGTTCATTAAGGAATATCCTTATTACTCAACATGGATTCAAAAAAATGAGGCAACATTTAGAGACGGAACAAGAGTTGTATATGAACTCAATGATAACCAAAAAGTAGTTGGCTATATGATGGTTCATTTTTCTACAACTCAATGTGCAAAAATTAATGGAATTTATGTATTTCCTGATTGCCAAAGAAAAGGATATGCTAGAAAAGCATTGTTACAAATTTTAAAAGAGCTGAAAATACTTAACTATGATTATGCATTTATCCAAACTTGTACTCATAACAAGATTGTAATTCATATGTTAGATACATTAAATTTTAATGTAATTGGATATAATTATCATAACATTGAAAAGCAATCTAATTTGGTAGCAGTGTATGATTTAAAAGGAGAAAAAAACTTTGATGAGATGTATACTTTTGCAGTACAACTCTATAAAGGCTTTTCTAAAAATTGATATGTAATTGGGCAAGGTGTCAAATGATACCTTGCTTTTTTTAAAATTTAGCAATATAATATAAATGTAAAAGGAGGAATTTATATATGTTATATTTTGATACTCATGCTCATTATGATTGGGAGGAATTTGATGAAGATAGAAATAAATTATTTGATAAATTTAAAGAGAAATTATGTGGAATTGTTAATATAGGTATAAATTTAGAATCAGCAAAAAAGGCAAAAGAGTATTCAAATAAATATCAATATATGTATTATTCTCTTGGAATACATCCCATGGAAGTTGAAAAAGAAAATTCATTAATGCAGATTGAAAAAACATTTGAAAATGAATTAAAAAATAAAAATTCAAAATTGGTTGCAATTGGGGAAACTGGGTTAGATTATCATTTTAGTTATCCAGTTGATTTACAGAAAAAATATTTTATAGAACAAATAAGGTTAGCAAATAAATATGACTTACCTATAATAATACATTCAAGGGAATCACAGGAAGATATAGAAAAAATTTTAAAAGAAAATTCAGTTAAAAAAAAAGGTATCATGCACTGCTATTCTGGAACACCAGAAATGTCAAAAAGGTTTATTGAAATGGGATTTTATATAGGAGTTGGAGGTCCTGTTACAAGGTATAAAGATGTACAAGAAACTGTTAAGAATACTCCAATAAATAAAATTGTTATAGAAACAGATAGTCCAGTACTACCACCTGAACCATTTGAAAAACATTCAAGAAACAATTCGTTATATTTGAAGTATATTGTAAAAAAAATATCGGAAATAAAAGAAATATCAGAAGAAGAAGTTATAAATTATACTACACAAAATGCATATAAAATATATGGAATAAAGAATTGATAAAAATATAATATGCCATAAAATTATTGCAAATAAAAAATAAATAATTTATAATATTAGTAAAAATGAATTTTATAGTAGCACCATGGGTGGTAATAAATTTAACATGGGTGGTAACGAAAATACCATGGGTGGTAACACGAATGGCATGGGTAGTAATGAGAATACCATGTGTGGTAATAAATAAAATAAGAGGAACCAATGGAAATAGAAGAATTAAAAAAACAAGCAAATAATAAAGAAGTAGTATTAGAAGCCGTAAAAGAAAACGGAAAACTATTAGAATATGCAAGTGAAGAACTAAGAAATGATGAAGAAGTAGTATTAGAAGCGGTAAAAAATGACGGAGAAGCCTTAGAATTTGCAGGAAAAGAAGCAAGAGATAATAGACAAATAGTATTAGAATCAGTAAAAAAATCAGCATGGACAATATGTTATGCAAGTGAAAGACTACAAGCAGATAAAGAAATAGTATTAGAAGGAGTAAAAAAAGACGGACAAGCCTTATACTATGCATCACAAGAACTTAGAAATGATTATGAAGTAGTATTAAATGCAGTAACAAATAAAGGATTAATATATAAATATGCAAGTAAAAAACTAAGAGAAAACCCTGAAATTGCTATATCCGCAATGAAACAAGATAAAAGAGTATATGATTTTATGAGTGAAGAAATGCAACAAAACGAAACAATACAAGAAATAAAAAACACTTAAAATAATAAAAAGCAAGGAGAAAAATATGAAATTTGTACATATAGCAGATATGCATTTTGATGTGCCATTTACAACATTAAATAAAAACGAACTAGGAAATTCAAGAAGACTAGACCAAAGAAAAGCACTAAAAAAAATAATAGAATATATAAAAGAAAATAAAATAGAATACCTATTTATAAGTGGAGACCTTTATGAACACGAATATGTAAAACAAAGTACAATAGAATATATAAATAATTTATTTAGTGAAATACCAAATACAAAAATATATATAACACCGGGAAATCATGACCCATATTTACAAAATTCATATTATAATAAATTTAATTGGAATAAAAATGTATACATATTTAAATCAAATATAGAAAAAATAAGCGAAAACAATATAGACATATACGGTTTTGGCTTTGATAACTTTTATATGAAAGCATCAGAATATTCAAAAATTCAAATAGAAAATCCAGAAAAAATAAATATATTAATAACACATGGAAGTTTAGAAGGTGGAACAACAGAAGATTTAGAATATAACCCAATGAATAAAAACAAATTAGAAAATTTAAAATTTAACTATATAGCATTAGGTCATATACATAAAACTAACTATAAAGAAGAACAAAAAATAATCTATCCGGGCTCAACAATATCATTAGGTTTTGACGAATTAGGAGAACATGGAATGATAGTTGGGGAAATTAAAGAAGACACAAAAAAATTAAATATAGAATTCGTACCAATAGACGAAAAAGAATTTGTAGAATGTGAAATAGATATAACTGAAATTTTAACAGAAGAAGAATTAATAGAAAAAATAAATGAAATAAAAACAGAAGAAAATAAATATTATAAAATAATATTAATAGGAAATAGACAATTTGAAATAAATGTAAACAATATAATAAAATATATACAAAATAAAAATATGATAAAAATAAAAGATAAAACCAAAATAAAATACGATTTAGAAAAAATAGCAAAAGAAAATAGTTTAAAAGGAATATTCGTAAAAGAATTACTTGAAAAAATAGAACAAAATCCTGAAGAAAAAGAAATAATAGAAAAAGCAATAGAAATAGGATTAGAGGCGATGTAAATGATAATAAAAAATATAAAAATAAATAATTTTGGAAAATTAGAAAATAAAGAAATAGAATTTAATGATAAAATAAACTTAATATATGGAGAAAATGAAAGTGGAAAATCAACAATATTAAAATTCATTCAAAGTATATTTTATGGAGCATCAAAAAATAAAAATGGAAAAAATATAACAGATTACGAAAAATACAAACCATGGAATAATGGAGAATATTCAGGAAAAATAAAATACACATTAGATAATGGAGAAAACTACGAAATATTTAGAGAATTTGATAAAAAAAATCCCCAAATATATAATGAAAAATTAGAAGATATAAGCAAAAACTTTAACATAGATAAAACAAAAGGAAACCAATTTTTTTATGACCAAACAAAAGTAGATGAAGAATTATTTTTATCTACAATAGTAGCAGAACAAAGAGAAGTAGAATTAAATGAGAAAAGGCAAAATATATTATTACAAAAAATAACAAACATTGTAGGAACAGGAGAAGATAATACATCATTTAATAAAACAATAAATAAATTAAATAAAAAATTATTAGAAGAAGTTGGAACAGAAAGAAGTTCAGATAGGCCAATAAATAATGCTGAAAATAGAATAAAAGAAATAGAAAACGAAAAAGAAGAAATATTGATATATGCAGATAAAAAATATAGTATAGAAGAAGAGAACAAAAGAATAACCGAAGAAATTAATAAAAGTGAAAATGAATTAGAAATAATAAAAAATATAAAAAATATAAAAGAAGCGGAAAATTTAGAAAAAGAAAAAATAAAAATAAATAAAAATATAGAAGAAGAAAATAATAAAAAAATAGAAAATATAAAAGATAAAATAGAAGAATTAGAAAAAGAAAAAACAAAAAATTTAAAAGAAAAAGAAAGTAAAGTAAAAAATAAAAAAAATTATTTTAATTTAATTTTATTAGTAATATTCGTAATATTAGAAATTATAATATATAAATTTACAACAGAAATTATTTCAATAATTTCAGGAATAATATTTATTTCAATTATAATATTCAACTTAATTAAAAATCAAAATAATAAAAAAAGAATAACAAAAGAATTTGAAGAAAAAGAAATAAAAATAAATCAAAATATAAACCAATTAAAAAATGAAATAGAAATAATAGAAAAAAATAATAAAGAATATATAAACAATACAGAACAAATAGAAGAACAAATGAAAAAAGAAACAAATGAAAAGATAGAAAAATTAAAAAATAAAAATAATGAAATTGAAATAAATAAAATACTACAAAATAGTAATATTCAATATGAATACGATAATCAACAGGTAAAATTAAATAATTTAAAATTAGATTTACACAAATTAGAAATAGAAAAAGAAAATATCCTACCAAAATTAGAAAATTTATCTTCACTAGAAGAAGAACTATCAAATATACAAGAAAAATATGAAGAATTAAAAAATACTAGTAAAAGTATTAATTTAGCAAAAGAATATTTAGAAATTGCATATGAAAAAATGAAAGAAAATGTAACACCAAAATTTACAAAAAATTTATCAGAAAATATAAATAAAATTACATCAGGCAAATATAAAAATGTAAAATTTAATGATGAAAAAGGACTAATAGTTGAAATAGAAAATGGAAATTATATTTCAGCAGAAAATTTAAGCATAGGAACAATAGAACAATTATACTTATCATTAAGATTAGCATTAATAGATGAAATAAGTGAAGAAACAATGCCAATAATATTAGATGAAGCCTTTGCATACTATGATAAAACAAGATTAGAAAATATATTAAAATATTTATTAGAAAAAACAAAAAATAGACAAATATTAATATTTACATGTACAAAAAGAGAGCAAGAAATTTTAGAAGAACTAAAAATAGAATATAATTTAATTAAAATTTAAAAAAACCTTGTTTTAACAAAAATTTTATGATATATTTTAAAGAAGAAAAAAAGGAGAAAAAATAAAGGGAGGAAAACCTAATGGATGAAGAAATGGTAAAAGATAAAAAAACAATATTAATAGTTGATGATGAAAAGCCAATAATGGATATATTAGTCTATAATCTAAAAAAAGAAGGATATGAAACATTAGAAGCAGGAGATGGACCTACAGCAGTAAATATTGCATTAGAGAAAAAACCAGATTTAATATTGTTAGATATAATGTTACCAGGAATGGATGGATTAACAGTTTGCAAAAAAATTAGAAATACATTAAATATACCAATAATAATGTTAAGTGCAAAAGATGAAGAAATAGACAAAATATTAGGTCTAGAATTAGGAGCAGATGATTATATTACAAAGCCATTTAGTGTAAGAGAACTAATGGCAAGAATAAAAGCAAACTTAAGAAAAATAGACTTAACAAAAGATGAAAAAAATAATAAACAACAAACAGATAGTGTTAATCATAAAATAAAAGTAGGTCAACTTGAACTAGATTTAGAAAAATTTGAAGTAAGAATTGGAAAAAATATAATAGATTTAACATTAAGAGAATTTGAAGTATTAAAATATTTAGCAAGTCAACCAGGACAAGTAGTTACAAGAGAAGTTCTTTTAGAAAAAGTATGGGGTTATGAATATTATGGAGATATAAGAACTGTAGATGTAACAGTTAGAAGAATAAGAGAAAAAATAGAAAAAGATTCTAACCTACCAAAAATGCTAATAACAAAAAGAGGAGTAGGTTATTATATAGCAGACAAAGAAAAATAAAAACAAGAAGGAAAAAAAGATGTTAGAAAAAGAAATGATAATGTACTGCATAATAGCAGTACTTCTATTAATATTAATTATAATAGGAATAATGATATTAATAAAATTAAGAAAACCTAAAAGAAAACTTATAAAAGGTGCAGAAAAAAATACAGTATCAGAAGATGTAGAAAAACAATATTTGAAAACAATATTATTACACATGACAGATGGAATAATTGCATTCAATATGGAAGGGAGAATAATATTAGTAAATCCTGCAGCAACAAGGCAATTAAGAATATTACCAGAAGATGAAAATTTTGAAAAAATATTTAAAAAATATGATGTAGATATAAATATGGAAAAACAAATATATTTAGAAAATTGGACATCATCTGAAAAAAGAATAAATGTAGGAGATAATTACTTAAAATTATTATTTGCATCATTTAAAGACGAAAAAGATAGACCAGCAGGAATAATGGTATTAATACAAGACATTACAGAACATGTAAGACTAGATAATATGAGAAAAGAATTTGTAGCAGATGTATCACATGAATTAAAAACACCAATTACATCAATAATGGGATATGCAGATACATTAGCAGAAGGAGAATATGATAAAGAAACCCAAACAAATTTCTTAAATGTAATATCAACAGAAGCAAGAAGAATGGCAAAATTAGTTACAGATTTATTAACACTTTCAAAATTTGATAATAACGAAATAAAAGAAGAAAAATCAGAATTTGATTTAGGAAACTTAGTAAAAGAATGCCAAAAAAAATTACAATTAGAAATAGACAAAAAAAATTTACAAACGGAATGTTTTGTTACAGCAAATGTACCATTGGTATATGCAAATAAAGATGGAATAGAAAGAGTAGTATTAAATATACTAACTAATAGTATAAAATATACGCCAGAAAATGGAAAAATAAAAATATATGTTGGATTTGTATATAATGATGCATATATTAAAATAATAGACACTGGACTTGGAATACCAGAAGAAGATTTATCAAGAATATTTGAAAGATTTTATAGAGTAGATAAAGCAAGAACTAGGGAACTAGGTGGAACGGGATTAGGCTTGTCAATAGCAAAAGAAATACTAGACAAAAATAATGGTAGTATAGATATTAAAAGTGTGGTAGGAGAAGGAACAGAAGTTGTAATAAGAATACCAACGAAAGAATGAAAATAGTAAAAAAGAAAGGAAACGAGAAAATGGAAAACAAGAAAAATATTTACAAAGAAATAATAGAATGGGCATACTGCATTTTAATAGCGGTTGTATTAGCATTATTAGTAAGATACTTTATTGGTACACCAACAATAGTACAACAAGTTTCAATGAAACCAACACTATTAGAAGATCAAAGACTAATATTAAATAGATGGTTTAGAACAACACATCAAGAGCCAAAAAGAGGAGATATAATTACATTTGAAGCACCAACAATAAAAATATTAGGAAATGTAGTAGAAGATCCAAACTCAAACCCAAAAGCAATATATGAAAATCAACCATCAAATATATTCTCAAAATTCACATACTATGTATTAGAAATTGGAAAAGAAAGTTATATAAAAAGAGTAATTGCATTACCAGGGGAACATGTAGAAATAAAAGATGGTAATGTGTATATAAATGGAGAAGAATTAAAAGAAGAATATTTAAAAGATGATGTAAAAACACAATTAAGTTCAGATGCAGTATTAGATGATTTTGTAGTGCCAGAAGGATATGTATTTGCAATGGGAGACAATAGAGCACAAAGTACAGATTGTAGAACATTTGGCTGTATTCCAATGGAAAAAATAGAAAGTAAAGTTGCTATACGTTTTTGGCCATTAAATTTATTTGGAAAAGTACAATAAAAAACAAGGAGAAGTTATGAATTTTCAAAACATAATTGGAAATGAACAAATAAAAGAATTATTAAATAAAACAATAAAAAATAAAACAATAACACATAGTTATTTATTTGTAGGGCCAGTTGGAATAGGAAAAAAATTATTTGCAAAAGAATTTGCAAAAGCAATTTTATGTTTAGATGAAAATAATAAACCATGTAACAAATGTAAATCATGTATAGAATTTGATACATCAAATAATCCAGACTATTATGAAATAGATACAGAAGAAAATAGTATCAAAATTGATGAAATAAGAATGTTACAATCAAAAACATTAGAAAAACCAATAATATCGAACAAAAAAATATATATAATAAATGATAGTGAAAAAATGACAAAAGAAGCACAAAATTGTTTATTAAAAACTTTAGAAGAACCACCTGAATATATAACAATGATATTAATTACATCAAATGAAAGCAATATATTAAATACAATAAAATCAAGATGTACAAAAATAAATTTCAACCCAATAGAAAATAAAAAAATAGAAGAATTTTTAAATGAAAAATATGGAATAAAAACAAAATCATATTTTGGAAGTATAAAAAAAGCAATCGAAATGAATGAAAAACAAGAAATATATACAGAGCTTAATAAATATTTTAATAATATAGAAAACTATACAATATTAGATGTATTAAACAAAATAGAAAGTTTATATAAAAATAAAGAAGATATACAAGAAATGTTAGAATATATAAATACACTACTGTTTGAAAAAGCAAAAGAAAATGCAAAATATATAAATTACATACAATATGTAGAAGAAGCAAAGCAAAGAATAAAATTAAATGCAAATTATGATATGACAATAGATAATTTATTGTTGAAAATATTTGAATAGAAATAGAGGTATATAATGAAAAACATAATAGGAGTAAGATTTAAAAAACCGGGCAAGATATATTTTTTTGATCCAGGGGAAAATAAAATAGAAAAAGGAAGTTATGTTATTGTAGAAACAACAATGGGGCAAGAATATGCAGAAGTAATAATAGCCAATAGACAAATGGACGAAAGAAAATTAGTAAAACCATTAAAAAAGATAATAAGAGTGGCTACAAAAGCAGATGCAAAGCATAATGAAGAAAATAAAAAAATAGAAGAAGATGCATTTGAAGTAGCAAATCAAAAAATAAAAGAACACAATTTAAAAATGACATTAGTAGAAGTAGATTATAAATTTGATAATACAAAAATGTTATTTTACTTTACGGCAGATGGAAGAATAGATTTTAGGGAATTAGTAAAAGATTTAGCATCAATATATAAAACAAGAATAGAATTAAGACAGATAGGAGTTAGGGACGAAGTTAGAAGAATAGGTGGAAATGGAGTATGTGGCAGAGAACTATGTTGCTGTTCATTTCTAGATAATTTTGAAACAGTATCAATAAAAATGGCAAAAGAACAAAATATTTCATTAACACCATCAAAAATATCAGGAAACTGTGGAAGACTTATGTGTTGTTTAAAATATGAGCAAGAAGTATACGAAGAAAAATTAAAAAAACTACCAAAAGTAGGCTCAATAGTTAAAACAGATGAAGGAAAAGGTGTAGTAGACAATGTTGAAATACTAAAAGAAAAAGTAAACGTAAAATTTAAAGATAAAGAAGGATTTTACTATAAAAAATATGATGTAAAAGACATTGTAGTAATAAAAAGCGCAGAAAATGATGTAATTGGAGAAGAAGAACAAGAAAATTTAAAAGAATTAGAGCAATTAGAAGAATTAGAAAAACAAGATTTAAAAATGAAAGATGAAAATAATTAATATTAAAAAGGGGAAAACCATGAAAACATTAATAAAAAATACAATATTAATAGACATGGCACAAGAAGAACCAAATATAAGAAAAGCAGATATATTAATAGAAGAAGATAAAATAAAAAAAATATATAATAATAATTTAACTCAAGATGAGTATTTAGAAATAAATAAGGATTGTAATAAAGTAATAGATGCAAATGGAATGATATGTATGCCAGGATTAATAAATACTCATACCCATTCAGGAATGAGCATTTTTAAAGGTTATAAAGATGATAATACTTTAATGGATTGGCTACACAAAGTAATTTTTCCAGTTGAAAATAAATTTCAAAGTAATGAAATATACTGGAATACCTATTTATCATGTATAGAAATGATAAAATCAGGAACTACCACATTTAATGATATGTACTTTAATATGGAAAAGGTAATAGAAGTAGCAGAAGAGATAGGCGAAAGAGCTGTTATATCATGGAGTGTAACAGATGATTCAATAAGAGATAAATTTGAAAAAACAAAAGAATTTTTTTATAAATATAATCATAAAAATAGTTTAATAAAGGTATTAGTATCTGCCCATGCAGGTTATACATGTAATCCAGAAACTATAAAAAGATGTGTAAATTTAGCAAAAGAATTGAAAACAGGAATACATATACATTTAGCAGAAACAAAGTCAGAAGAAGAAATAATACAAAATAGATATGGAAAAACACCAACAAGGTATTTAAAAGATTTAGGAGTATTTGATGTACCAGTAATTTTAGCACATGGAATATATTTTTCACAAGAAGACATTGAATTATTAAAAACAATAAAGGGTGGAATATCACATAACCCTATAAGTAATTGTAAATTAGCATCTGGAGTATGTGATGTAGTAAATTTAAAAAATAACGGAATAACAGTAGCATTAGGAACAGATGGATCAGGAAGTACAACAACTTTAGATATGTTTGAAGAAATGAGACTTGTAGGTTATTTACAAAAAGTTACTAAATTAGATGCAACTTGTATAAAAGCTTATGATATATTAAGAATGGCTACAATAGAGGGTGCAAAAGTATTAGGTTTAGATAATGAAATAGGGACAATAGAAGAAGGAAAAAAAGCAGATTTGATATTAATAAACCAAAATAAAACTCATTTATTCCCAATAAATGATATATGTAGTAACTTAGTATATTCTGCGACAGGTCAAGATGTTGATACAGTTATAATAAATGGAAAAATTATAATGCAAAATAGAAATTTAATAAATATAGATGAACAAAAAGTAAGAAATGAAATAACTAAAATTCAAGAATATTTAATGAAAGGCGGTGAATAATATGGCATATAAAATTACAGATAAATGCATACAATGTGGTGCATGTGCAGCAGAATGTCCTGTTGGATGTATATCACAAGGAGATGACAAATATGTAATAGACCAAAATTCATGCATAGGATGTGGAACTTGCGCTGGCGTTTGCCCAGTAGAAGCACCAAAAGAAGATTAATGGTATATTTGAAATTTTTAAAAATATATGTTATAATATTACAAACATATTACAAATTTGAAATATTTGTAATAAATATTGACACATAATAATAAATATATTATAAATATATAAAAAGAGCAAGGAACAAGTCCTTACTCATTTGACTGATTATTTGGAGATTTAAGATTTTCTTTGTTAGGGTAAATCTTAAATCTTCTTTTTTGGGACTGATAACTTATACAATAATTATTCTTTGAACAAAAATGTATAAGTAAAGCAAGTCCGTAAAAAGATAATAACAGTGACAATAATACTACAAATTATAGTACTAGTCATATGTATATACCCCCTTCATTTGTATTTGCACTTAACCATCTTGCGAGAGTTAGGTGCATAAACTAATAGTTGAAACGCTAAAATTAGTAAGCAAATACTAATTTATGCACCCAACTTGAAGGGTTATAATCAATCTTTGTGTAGTATATCAAAATATAATATAATTGTCAATAAAAAAAATGCTAATTTTCTAATTTCAAAAGTTCTTCCCAACGTTTATCAACCTCATCTTGAAACTCTTTAATCATCCATTCATTACCAGGTTTAAACATATGTTGAAATCTTTTTTGAGGTCTTAAAAACTCCTCAATAGGCAACTTATTTTTAGGTTTATAATTAACAATATACTTACCATCAATAACCTCATATAAAGGCCAATAACAAGTCTCAACTGCCAACTTATTAATATTCATAAGTTCGTCAGTAGGGTAACCCCAACCTCTAGGGCAAGGAGAAAGAACATTTAAAAAAGTTGGACCATCTGTATAAATAGCCTTTTGAGATTTTTCATACAAATCAGAACAAGTATTAACAGCAGCGGTTTGAGCAACATAAGGTAAATGATGACCAACCATAATTTTAGTTAAATCTTTTCTAACTTGCATTTTACCCGGAATAACTCTACCAGCAGGAGAAGTAGTAGTATCTGCAAATTTAGGAGTTGCAGAAGAACGTTGAGTACCAGTATTCATATATGCTCCATTATCATAACAAACATAAAGCATATTGTGGCGTCTTTCCATAGCACCAGATAAACTCTGTAAACCAATATCATAAGTACCGCCATCACCGCCGAAACTAATAAATTTAGTTGTTTTATCATTAGGTAATTTACCCTGTTTCTTTAAAGAATTATATGCAGCCTCTGCGCCAGAAAGAGTGGCAGCAGCACTTTCAAAAGCAGAATGAATGAAAGAATCTGTCCAAGAAGTATAAGGATAAATAAAAGTAGAAACTTCCATACAACCAGTAGCACAAGAAATAACTGCATGATCTTCAGGATTTAAAGCCCTTAAAACCATTCTTGCAACAACAGGAGCACCGCAACCTGCACACATTCTATGACCAGCAGTAAATCTTGAAGGCGTTTCAGCAATAACTTTCTTCATATTAACCATTATCCATTCCTCCTTACACCTAAATATCTATATGGATTTCCAATAGAATTTGTTTTAGCAATTTCTTGTAAATCATTAAAAACACTTTCTAAATCATAACAAGTAGTATCTCTACCACCAATTCCGTAAATATAATTAACCATATTTATATGAACATTACTTGTAAACATAGCAGAAGTAACATCTTCAAATAAAGCACCACCTGCTGCATTCAAAGAATCAGACTTATCTAAAACAGCAACAGCCTTTAAAGAAGATAAAGCTTTAGCAATTTCTTCAGCAGGAAAAGGTCTAAATACACGTACTTTTAATAAACCAGCTTTAACACCTTGTGCACGTAGTTTATCAACAACAAATTTTGTAGTACCGGCAGTAGAATTCATACAAACTATTGCAAACTCTGCATCATCAAGCCTATATTCTTCAAAAAAAGAATACTTTCTACCAGTCATTTTTTCAAATTCATTTGCAACATCAATAATAACCTTTTTTGCATTAACCATAGCTTGAGCCTGTTGATATTTATGTTCAAATAAATATGCTTGAACATCAAGAGGACCAACAGCAATAGGTTCCTTATCATTTAATAAATAATGTTCAGGTTTATATTTTCCAATAAAACTCTTGACCTTTTCATCTTCAATAAGTTCAATATTCTCAATAGAATGAGATGTAATAAAACCATCTTGGCATACCATTAAAGGAAGTAATACATCTTTATGTTCAGCAATTCTATGAGCCATAATAGTATTATCATACGCCTCTTGATTATTTTCAGAAAAAAGCATTATCCAACCTGCATCTCTAACACCCATAGCATCAGAATGGTCATTATTAATATTCAAAGGACCAGAAACAGCCCTATTAACTAATGACATAACAATAGGTAAACGCAAACTAGAAGCAATATAAATCATCTCCCACATAAGAGATAAACCATTAGCAGATGTAGCAGTCATAGCCCTAGCACCTGCTGCTTCGGCACCAATACAAGCACTCATTGCG
>CANQOW010000020.1 GCA_947625545.1 uncultured Clostridia bacterium | reverse complement strand
TCTCATAAATATCAACTCCTTTATAAATTGAAATTATAATATCATAAAAAAATCTATTTGTCAAACAAATTTTCTTTTTTTTTTATATTTTTTATTTTATTGTAATTATTGATATTTATGTTAATTTATGATATAATTTATCTATGTACAGCAATTTGCTTGTATAAATACTTTTTTAGGAGGTATCTTTTAATGGATACTAATAATATTATTAATCTACTTCAATGGCGGGAAATGATTCCAATTTTTAAAGGTTTTGGAATCATCCTTAAGACAGATGGAGATAAGTTGACAAAATTAGTTTTCAAAGACAAAACAACAAATGTTACACTTTACGAAGAAAATTTTCCAAACCAAAGTTTTTCTTCCAACTCTTCTGTCATATTTGATGACTACAAACTAATTTACACTATTTCAAATGGTGAAATTGAAAAACTTTTTATGGAAGATGAAGATTGTTCTATCAGTTATAAATATACTGAAACAGAAAAATCAATTACATTTAAGCATCCTCGCAGAGTTGAATCTATTCAATTAAAGACAAATTAATAATATTATAGCATGTGTTCATATTTTGAATACATGCTTTTTTTGTCGAAAAAAGTCTTTTTATATTGCTTTTTTTAATATATTATGTTATACTTATTTTCAAGTCCATCATTGATGGCTTAAATATATTTTTGAAAGGAGTTTTTCGTTTATGGCCAAAACGAAAATCAAGCAGAAAAAACGGGTTGCTTTAAAAGGCAACAAAAAAGTTCAAACTTATATCTATGAGGGAGAACTGAAAAAACTCAAGGATTTTTTCCCACAGGTGAAGATGACAAAATATTCTGAACGGAACAAGTTACTTTATGGACAAGATTTCTTTATTGAAATCGTATTACCATCGAGTTACACTCTCTTAAAAAAGAGTGTATCGTCAAATGGTGCAATTACTGCTATTGAATTTTCTATCCCTAAGCAGTGTTGTACTGAAAATCAAAAACCCGGACTTTACCGTTTTTCTGTATAACCCCTTTCGTGTGTAAAGATGTCATTTTATTTTTGCACAAAAAAACCGAGTTAGCAATAACTCGGTTTTTATTATATTTAATATTAATCAGACCACTCTAATTCCCAATCTACAATTTTTACTGTATCTCCTTCTTTTACTCCTAATTTTTTTAAAGCATCATTTACACCTATTTTTTCTAGCATTTTATGAAAATAATGCATTGATTCATTATCATTCAAATTAATTCTACCCATAAGCCTTTCAACAGATGGACCTGTTATAACATACATATCGTCTACAACTTTAATATCAAATCCAATATTGTCTTCTTTTAATGTATATATAACTTTATCTTCTACACCATCTATTAAATCTTCTTTTGGCAATTCTTTTAAAGTTTTTGAAACATAAGACATTAGTTCTTTTACCCCTTCACCTGTTGCTGCTGATATCTTAAATAATTCCATTTTTTCTTTTTTTGCAATTTCTTCTAGTTCTTTTATAACATTTTCATCATTCATTGCATCTATTTTATTTGCTACAATTATTTGTTTTCTATTACTTAATTTTTCGCTATATTTTCTTAATTCTTCATTTATAGTATAAAAATCTTCTTTTGGATTTCTATTACTATTACCTGAAACATCAATGAAATGTAGTAATAATCTTGTTCTTTCTATATGTCTTAAAAACTGTATTCCTAGTCCAACACCTTCACTTGCACCTTCAATAATTCCCGGAATATCTGCTATAACAAAACTATCTCCATATTCTGTTTTAACTACACCTAAATTTGGAATAATAGTTGTAAATTCATAATCTGCAATTTTTGGTTTAGCTGCTGTAACAACAGAAAGAAATGTTGATTTGCCTACATTTGGAAAACCTAATAAACCTACATCTGCTAATAATTTTAATTCTAAAATTAATTCTTTTTCTATACCTTTTTCCCCTGCTTGTGCAAATCTTGGTGCTTGTCTTGTTGAAGTTGCAAAATGTGAATTACCTTTTCCACCTTTTCCTCCCGGAAGTATAAGTTCAGTTTGATTAAGTTCAGATAAATCTGTAACCACTTTTCCTGTTTCAGCATCTTTTATAACAGTTCCCCTTGGTACTTTTATATATAAATCTTCTCCACTTTTTCCAAAACAATGATTTCCACTACCATTTTGCCCATTTTCTGCTTTAAATTTCTTTTTATATCTAAAATCTAATAATGTATTAATATCTGGATCAACTGTGAAATATACATTTCCACCATTTCCGCCGTCTCCACCATCAGGTCCTCCTGATGCAACATATTTTTCTCTTCTAAATGTAACCGCACCATTTCCGCCATCACCTGATTTTACAATTATTTTCACATAGTCTGTAAACATATCTTTTCTCCTATTCAAAATAATCTAATTTCATTGCTTTTTTTACTTTTTTCATAGTTTCTTTTGCTACTTTTCTTGCTTTTTCTGTTCCTGTAACAAATATTTCATCTACTAACTCTGGTCTATCTTCATAATATTTTCTTTTTTCTCTTATAGGTGTCAATTCTTCTTTTATTTTTTCTATTAATTCTCTTTTACAAGCAACACAGCCTCTTTTTCCTGCTTTACATTCTTCACATACAGTTTTATGATTTTCTTTATTAAATAAAGCATGATAATATGCTACCATACAAATATTAGGATTTCCTAAATCATCTTTTTTTATTCTGTTTGGATCAGTTACTGCACTCATGACTTTTTTTGTTATTTCTTCATCAGAATCTGATAAATATAAGGCATTTCCTAATGATTTACCCATTTTTTCGTTTCCATCTAATCCTTTTATTCTTTTGTTATTTGATAAAACTGCTTCTGGTTCAAGTAAAGTTTCTCCATATATACTATTGAATTTTCTTACAATTTCCCTACATTGTTCTATTAAAGGTAGTTGGTCTTCTCCAACTGGTATTAATTCTGCATTAAATGCAGTAATATCTGCTGCTTGACTTACAGGATACCCTAAAAATCCATAAGTTACACTTTCTCCAAATAATTCTTTTTTTTGAGCAATCTCTGTTTTTACTGTTGGATTTCTTTGTAAACGTGCTATTGTTACTAAATTTGAATAAAATACTGTAAGTTCTGCAATTTCTGGTATCATAGATTGTAAAAATATTGTTGATTTTTTAGGGTCTATCCCAACAGATAAATAGTCTAATACAACTTCTCTTACGTTATTTCTAACTTTTTCTGGATTATTGAAATTGTCTGTTAATGCTTGAACATCTGCAATTTCTATATATGTTTCATATTCATTTTGTAATTTTACTCTATTTTTTAATGAACCAAAATAATGGCCTATGTGTAATTTTCCTGTTGGCCTATCTCCTGTTAATATTCTTTTATTCAATATTTATCACCTATCCTTTACTTAAATATTATACTAAATATTTTTTTAATTTACAAGATATACCTTTGCTTTTCTATAATAAGATAAATATTCTTATTGTAGAAAAACAAAGGTACAAAATATTATGCACCTTTGTTTCTATAAATTCTCATTATATTTATTTTTCTACTGGGTAGACACTTACTTTCTTTTTATCTCTACCTAATCTTTCAAATTTAACAGTTCCATCTACTAATGCATATAGTGTATCGTCACTACCAATTCCTACATTAGTTCCTGGATGTATTTTAGTTCCTCTTTGTCTCATTAATATATTTCCTGCAAGAACAAATTGTCCATCTGCTCTTTTTACACCAAGACGTTTAGATTCACTATCTCTACCATTTTTAACACTACCTTGACCTTTTTTATGTGCCATACTGTTGTTTCACTCCTTTCAAAGTAAATTCATATATTATTATTGTTTATGCTTCAACTTTTTCTTCTGCTTTTTTTGTTGCAGTTTTTGTTGTTCCAGTTTTTATGTCTGTAATTTCAACTTTTGTATATGGTTGTCTATGTCCTTGTTTTCTTCTATAATTCTTTTTTGCTTTATATTTGAAAACTACTATTTTTTTACCTTTTCCGTGTGAAACTACTTTTCCTTCTACTTTAACACCTTTAACATAAGGATTTCCGATTTCTACTTTATCGTCATCAGAAACTAATATTACTTTTTCAAATACTACTTTTTTGCCTTCTTCTACGTCAAATTTTTCGAAAAATACAACATCTCCTTTTGTTACTTTGTATTGTTTTCCACATTCTTCGATTATAGCGTACATTATGTGGCACCTCCCTTTTTTGTATACTCGCTAACCTTTAAATTTAGGTAGTTAAAACTTAATTAACCTTTATGAACCTTAATTAAGCGGTTACATTTAAATATTTTACCATCTATTTCTTTATTTGTCAATATTTTTTGAATTTTTTTCCTTACAACTTACCTAAAATTTCTTCTTTCTTCAAATTATTCATATAATTATATTCATTACCAAATAAAGAAGTATCGAAATGACAGATAGATTTATATGGACAATAATCACAATGAGTTTTATTTTTATTATTATATGGTTTTACATTAATATTTCCCATCAAAATTTCCTTAGAAATTTGCTTAATTGTAGTTTTTATATTTTTCTGTAACTTTTGAAACTCCTCTTTACTAATTGCATTAGAAAGTTTTTCACTTATTTCATTATTAGAAGTAACATATGCAGGAACTATACTAGAATAGCCACTTTCTAAATTCTTATCCATCATTCTTACTATATTTACATCTGCTAAAATTAACCCCTTCATTTTAAACATTTTCTTAATCTTATTTTCAATTTCTTCATCAGTTTCATTTTTACCTGCTTTTACAATAGGGTCTATAAGATTAAAATAAAATACACCAGCAGGCAAAACGTCCTCTATTTCAGTAATTGCATCTAAATAAGTTAATAATTGTATTTGAAGACCTGCAACTACTTGGTTTAAATCTATATTTTTAATAGAAGACTTATAATCGATTACTCTTACATAAGTACCTTTTGCATCTTTTGCTATATCTACTCTATCTATTTTACCCGTAATTTCAACCTGTTTTCCATCTTCTAAATCTATTTTTATAGGTGGATATTTTGCATTATCTTTAAATTCTATTTCTGTTCCAAAAACTTCAAAATTTCCTGCATTAATTGTTTCAATAATATATTTCATAGATTTTAAAATTAATTTTCTTAATCTATTAGTTAATACTCTATATTTTGCATTACTTTGAAATATATAATATTTCTTTTCTAGCAATTTTTCTTCAATAATTTCATTTACAATACTTTCAATATCTTGTTCAGTAATATCTTTTAATTTTATATTTTTATTGCCTACTTGTTCAAAGAAACTATCGATTACTTCATGCATAAATGAACCAGTATCTATATTTTGTATTTGAAATAATGTTTTTTCAGAAAGTTTTAGAGTATATTTTAAATAAAAAGAAAATGGGCAACTTCTATATTGTTCTAGCCTTGATACACTCGTTTTAAGTGTTTTTCCATATAATTTTTCTAATATTTTTACATCAATATTATTAGGAAGATTTGTAAAATTTAATGCAAATTTGGCTTCATTTAATTTATTTTTCCATTCTTCATCTTCACTAAAAATCTTATAAATTTCAAACCAAATTGAATCTATTTCTTTTCCATCTATATAATCTCTTAATTTTTTTATTAATTCGTCAAAAATTATTTGTTTTGTAGTTATTGATACCTCTTGTTCTACTAAATCACTTTTCTCAATTAATTTTGGAAAAATCTTTTTTATTTTAGAAATTAATATTGACCCTCTTAATGCTTTACCTTCTTCATCAACAGAAGCATAAGATAAGAATAACTTTTCTTCTGCTGTTGAAAATGCTTTATATATATTAAAATTATCGTCATATAGTTTTTCTGTAATTCCCTTTGCAAGTTCTATTTCTTTTTCTTTTAAAACTTCTCTATCTTTATCATCTAAAAAGCCTTCATTTTTATTTATATTTGGAAATACACCATCATTTATTCCTATTATAAACATTGCTTTAACTTTATGACTTCTAGATCTATCTATATCTCCAACTATTATTTGTTCTATATTTTGTGGAATTTTTCCTAAACTACTATTATTTAAACCTACTTTTAAAATTTCTTCATATTTTTCAAAAGTTGTGTTTTCTTTTCCAAAAATCATAACAATTTCGTCTAATAAATTTATTAAAATGTTCCAACTTGCAGTATAATCTTCTTCTAATTCTCTATTTTGTTCTATATTATACATTTTTTCTTGTAGTTTTTTATCTATATTATTTTCCATTAAAAATTGGTATAATGCTCTTGTAATTTCTTCAAAATTTTTTAGACCCACAAAATTTTCCTTAAATTTTAAAAGTGGATTTACTATCTTTTTTCTTAGATTATTCATTTTTTCAATAAAGTCTATATCATAATTTCCATATTTCCAATCTTCTTTATACCATTTATTTTTTGTTATTCCACAACTTGTACAATAGTTTTCTAATTCAAAAATTTCTTCATTTGTAATATCTAAAAAGCCTATTTTTACATAATTTATTACAGCATCATAAGACCAGTTTTTTGAAAAAATTTCTAATAATGCAATTATATATTGTACTAAAATATTTTGACTAAGCTCCTTTTTTTCGTCAATAAATACTGGTATTTCATATTTATTAAATACAGCTTTTATAATACTAGAATATTGTTCAATATTTTTTGTAATTATTGCAATTTCATTGTATCTGTAATTTTCATCTCTTACTAATTTTATAATTTCTTTTGCAGTATTTTCAATTTCTGAATATTGATTTAATGCTAAAAATAAATTAATATTATTAACTTCTTTTTCGTATTTTTTATATGGTACAGAATATAAATTTTCTTCTAAATGTTTTAACTCCTCTCTCTTAAATCTATATTGCTTGTCTAAATAAATTGGAGTTATTTCTTGTTCATCTGCAATTTTTAATAATTTTGTTATTGTTTTTTTATTTGAATAAAAAATATCTGTTTCAGGTAAATTACTTTCTACTATACTATCTGTACACATTGTTATTGTAATATCTTTTGCACATTTTAATAATTTTTTAATAATAGCATATTCTTGTGGTGTAAAACCTGCAAATTCGTCTATGTAAATTAATGTATCTTTAAACATATTTGTTTTATCTAATTGATTTACTAAAATTGTTAATACATCATTTTCGTCTATATAATTATTTTTAATTTTTTCTTGATAATTTTTATATAATAAATATATATCTTGTAATTTATTTTCTAGATATTTATCTTGTACTATTTTTATTGTTTCTTCTAAATTTTCTACATTTATATTATGCTTTTTAAATTCTGTAATAGATTTTGAAACTACCTCTAGGTTTTTATCTGTTTTTCCTAAAAACTTTAAATTATTTTTTTGAGAATCAATAATATTATATAATAACATTATTTTTCCACTTTCAGTAAGATTTGTTTTAGTAACTCCTCCTACTTCATTCATTACTCTATATGCCATTCTTTCAAATGTTAATACTTCTGCATTTATTACAGAAGTATTTTTTACTGTTTCTAATAATTTTTTTTCAGCAGTAAATGAAAATTGTTCTGGTGTAATTATATATATTTTCTCATTTCCATTTATTTTATTTTTTATTTCATTAAAAATATATTCACTTTTTCCTGCACCTGATTTTCCATATACTATTCTTAAACCCATACGAATTTATGCTCCTTCTCTTTTCCAATAAAATAAATATTGTTGTGCTAGTCCCGCTAAATTTGAGTATTTTTCTTGTGCTAATTTTGCTATTTCTTTTTTATCTACTTTTGTTTCGTCTTCATTTTTTATGTATAACTCATTCATTACTCTTCTTACCCATACATCTATTGGAAATACTTCAAATTTATTTAATGAAAATAACATTATACAATCTGCAACTTTACCACCTACACCAGGTAATTTTTGTAATTCTTCTTTTATGTATTCAATATCATTTGAATTTTTTATTTTATCTAAATCTATTTCTTTATTTAAAATCATTTGTGTTGTTTCATATACTCTTTTATCTCTAAATCCTAAACCTAATTCTCTTAAATCTTGTACACTTGCTTTGCTTAATTCTTCAACAGTTGGAAATGTATAAAAACTTTCTTCATTCCACTTTATTTCATTTCCATATTTTTTTGAAATTCTTTCTATTATACCTTTTATTCTAGGTATATTATTGTTTGCAGATATTATAAATGATATTATTGTTTCCCACAAATCTTGTTTTAAAATTCTAATTCCATTTCCATAAGAAATACTTGTTTTTAAATAATCGTCTATTTTAGATAATTCATCTTTTATTTTTTCATAATTTGTGTCCAAATTAAAATATTCTGTGCAAGTTTTTATAATATTTTCTTCACATATTCCTTTAAAAATTATTTTGTTTCCATCTTTTTTTACATTTAATATGTTATTTCCAAATATTCCTGTATAACTTCCATCTTCTTTAACATTCCATCTAAAACATTGTCCACATTCAAAAATATGCTTTGGTTCAAATGATTTAAAATTTTCTAATATAAATACTTGCTCTCTCATAATTTCACATTCCTTAATTAATTTAAATATTTCATATTGCAGGAACTTTAATATATATTTTTTTCAAGAAAATTTGTTAGTGTTAGGGTAATCCGTAAGCAGCAGGCTTAACAAACTTTTCTTTCAAAAAATATATATTAAATTCCTGCTTATTAATTATTTTAAATGATTTATAGTATCTTTATAATCCTCTGAATTAATTATAGCAGTTCCTACTACAAATAAATTTGCTCCTTTTTCTTCTAATGTTTTAACATTTTCTACATTAATTCCACCATCTACTTCTATATCTATTTCAATATTATTTTTATCTATATATTTTTTAAGTTCTTCTACTTTTAATATAGTTTCTGGAATTAATTTTTGACCTCCTAGACCTGGCTCAACTGTCATAATTAATACATTGTGTATGTATGGTAAATATTTATATATTTCTTCTATTTTAGTATTTGGTTTTACTGAAATTCCTACTTTTATATTGTTTTTCTTTATATAATCTATAATTTCTAAAATTTCTTCTTCATTTTTGCATGCTTCTATATGAAAAGTAATCATATTAGGTTCTAAACTAATATAATCTTCTATATTTTCTTTAATATTCTCTACCATTAAATGTACATCTAATGGTATATTTGATATTTGTTTTACTAATGTTGCATAATGTAACATTAATTCTTTTGTATCATTTTTAACAAATTTTCCGTCCATTACATCTATATGAAAATAATCTGTATGTGCAACTTCTAGATTATATATTACCTTTACTATATCTTCTTTTTTTACAGATAAAAGTGATGTTGAAATTTCTACCATTTATGCTCCTCCTTTTCCTTTAAATCTTCATATATTTTTTTGTAATTTTCATATCTTTCTATTGAAATTTTGTTATTTTTTATTGCATTTTTTATACCACAATTTTCTTCTTTAATATGTGTACACCCAACAAACTCACATTTAGGAATTTCTTTTTTAAATTCTCTAAAATATTTATCTAAATTTATAGTTTCAATTTCATCTATATCGAATGTAGAAAAACCTGGTGTATCTGCTATATATGAATTTTCTTCTATTTCATATAATTTAGTTACAGTGGTTGTATTTTTTCCTCTTTTATTTTTTAAACTTATATTTCCTTCTTCTGTTAGTTTTTCTTTAAATAAACTATTTATTAATGTTGATTTTCCTACTCCTGAATTTCCTGAAAATACACTTATATTATTTTTTAATACTTCTTTTACCTTATCTATGCCAATTTCATTCATTGCATTTGTTTTTATAACTTTATAACCAATATCTGTATATATTTTTTCTATTCTTAAAATTTCTTGTTCTTTTTCTAAGTCTATTTTATTTAATATTATAATTGGTCTTATATTCATTAATTCAGCATAAACTAACTGTTTATCTAACATTAGTAAATCTGGTTTTGGGTGTTTTAATGATATTACTAATATTATTTGTGTTATATTACTTATTTTTGGTCTTTTTATATATGATTTTCTTGGTGTTATATCATTTATAACCGCTTCACGTTTTTCTAAATTTGTAACTTCAATATCTACAATATCTCCAACAGTTGGAACAATATTTTCTTGCTTAAATTTTCCTCTGGCATAACAATTATACAATTTATCTTCCACTTTTATTATATATTTATTTGATACATTTTCAGTTATTAAACCTTGCATATATAACCTTTCCTATTCAAATGTTATTGAAGTTTCAGAATTTAAGTTTAATGATTTTGTACCTTTTAAAATATCGTCAACATATACTTTAATTGTAACTGTACCTTTTCCTGAGAAATTTACAGAAATATTTGTTTCATTTTTCTTCTTAGATTCTGAATAAATTGTATCATCTCCAACTACAATTTTTAATTTTACTTTTCCTGCTTCTTTTACAACAGTTTCTCCTGTTACATTATCAACTTCTGTTTCGTCTTTATATTGTAATAAAGATTTTAAATTAACATTTACAGTACCTGTAATTAATTTTGCAATTTTATTTACTGTAATTGTTATTGAAGAATCTTTTTCAACTGATGTTCCAGCATCTATACTTTGTTTAATAACTTTTTCGTCTTCTTTACTTGTATCTTCTTCATTAATTACTGTATTTAATTTTAAACCTGCATTTTCTATTTCTCTTTTTGCTTCTTCTTCTGTTTTTCCTAATAGATTTGGTACTGTTACCATTTCTATTCCTTTACTTACAACTATTTTTATTGTTTCTCCTGCTTTCATTTGTGATTTTTCTTCTTTATCTTGACTTATTACATAACCTGCTTGTATTTTGTTATTAAATTCTTCTTCTACTTCTACTTTTAATTCAAGTGCCTCTAATTTTTCTATTGCTTTATCTTTTTCTTCTCCAACTACTTTTGGTACTTCTACTATTTTTTGACCTTTACTTACTACAACTTTAATAACATTTTTTTCTTTTATTTTATAATTCTCAACAAAAGCAGGCTCTTGTTTTATAACATAACCTAATGGCACATCTGCACTATATTCTTCTTCTAATAATTCATAAACTAAATTGCTTTCAGATAATTTTGTTTTTGCTTCTTGTACAGATAGTCCAACTAAATTTGGTATTTGAACATCTTTTAATCTTCCTACTTTCATAACATAGAATGTTATTCCAAATGCAATTACAAATAATAATATAATTCCTATAATACTTGAAGCCACCTTATGTTGTAAAATAAAGTTTGGTTTCTTTTTTGGTTCTTTATCTTCTTTTCTTCTATTATGTGCAGTTATTGTAATTGTTTGGTCCGCAATTTTTTCATGAACTGTTGGTACTTTTTGTGTTGGGAAATCATTTTCATTATGATTAAATATTACAAAATTTCCTTGTGGATTTTTTAATGCCATGCTTAAATCTTTTAATATTTCTGTTGCATTTGCATATCTTAAATTTGCATCTTTTTGCATTGCTTTCATAACTATATCATTAACTGCTTTTGGTATGCTTGGGTTTATTACTATCGGTTCTACTGGTTTTTCTTGCATATGTTTTAATGCAACAGATACTGGTGTATCTGCATCAAATGGAACTTTTCCTGTAAGCATTTCATATAATACAACACCTAATGAGTATATATCAGATTTTGCATCTGTAAAACCACCTCTTGCATGTTCTGGTGAAAAATAATGTACAGATCCTATTGTTGTTCCAAAGGCTGTAATTGTTGAATTTGAAACTGCTTTTGCTATACCAAAATCTGTTACTTTTGCAATTCCATCTTCTGTTATTATTATATTATGTGGTTTTATATCTCTATGTATTATATTATTTCTGTGTGCTGTTTCTAACGCAGATGCTATTTGTATTGCTACATTTACACTCCACTTCCATGCTAAAACTCCATCTTCTACTATTATTTCTTTTAAAGTTTTACCCTTAACTAATTCCATTACAATATAGTATAAATCTCCTTCGTGTCCTACATCATATATTGCAACTATATTTGGGTGTGTTAAACTTGCCGCTGCTTGTGCTTCTGCATTAAATCTCTTTACAAATTCATCATCAGTAATAAATTCATCTCTTAATATTTTTATTGCTACATATCTATTAAGTATATGGCATTTTGCTTTATACACTGTTGCCATACCACCATTACCTATTTTTTCAATAATTTCATATCTGTTTCCTAATAATCTACCTTCTAAATTCATAATATTATCTCCTTGTTAATCATTATAAATAACTACAACGGTTATATTGTCGTATCCACCATGTTCATTTGCTAATTCTACTAATCTTTTTGTTGATAATGTTATATTTTCTCTTATTGTATTATATATTTCTTCATCACTTACCATATTTGTTAGACCATCTGATGTTATAACTAATATATCTTCTTTTTCAAACCCTTTTACCATTACATCTGGCTCTACATAACTATTACAGCCTAATGCTTTCATAAGCATATTTTTTTTCGGGTGCTTTACTGCTTCTTCTCTTGTAATTGTTCCATCTTTTACTAATGATTCAACATAACTATGGTCTGTTGTAAGTTTTCTAATAAAATTTTTTCTTATTCTATAAATTCTACTATCTCCAACGTGACCTATATACACTCTATTACTATATACTAAACAAATTTCTAATGTTGTTCCCATTCCAGTAAGTTCTTTGTCTTCTTTTGCTTTTTCATATACTACCATATTTGCATATTCTACTGCACTTTTTACTAATTTTTGTATATTTATTTTATCATGTTCTATTGTTTCAAAATTGTTTTCTATATAACTTTTTGCAGATGCTATTGCTAATGCACTAGCTACTTCTCCACCATTGTAGCCTCCCATTCCATCTGCAACTATATATAATTTGAATTTATCTTGGTTACCCGATATATAGTAATTATCTTGATTCATTTCTCTCATTTTACCTACATCAGTACTGGCAAATGCTCTCATTTTTTCACCTCTCTTTTTTTATTCATTTTTTAAATTTTTTCTTCTTAATTGACCACATGCTGCATCTATATCTGAACCTAATTCTCTCCTAATTGTTGCTACTATTCCTTTTTCGTTTAGATAATCTCTAAATTTTATGATATTTTCATTTGAACTTTTAGTATATGCACCATTTTCAATTTTATTTATTGGTATTAAATTTACATGGCATAACATACCTTTTAAAAGTTTTACTAATTCTTTTGCATCTTCTAAGTTGTCATTATTATCTTTTGCAAGAGCATATTCAAATGATATTCTTCTATTTGTTTTTTCTATATAATATTTACATGCTTTCATTAATTCTTCTATATTATATGCATCATTTATTGGCATTAAAGCACTTCTTTTTTTATCTGTTGTTGCATGTAATGATATAGATAATGTACATTGTAAATTTTCTTCTGCAAGTTTATATATTTTTGGTACTATTCCACTAGTTGATATACTTATATGTCTTGCTCCAATGCTTAATCCCTTTTGATTATTTAGTATTTTTATAGCATTTATTACATTTTCATAATTGTCTAATGGTTCTCCAATTCCCATAAATACTATATTTGAAATTTTTATATTTTCGTCTCTTTGTACTGCTAATACTTGTTCAACTATTTCTCCTGATGTTAGGTTTCTTGCAAATTTTATTCCTGTTGATGCACAAAATTTGCACCCCATTTTACAGCCTATTTGTGAAGATACACATAGTGTTTTTCCGTGTTTATATTCCATTAAAACTGTTTCTATTGCATTTCCATCTAATACGTCAAATAAATATTTTTTTGTTCCATCAATAGATTCTTGTTTTTTTATAATATTGAATACACATATTGAAAATTCTTGTTTTAGTTTTTCTCTTAATTCTATTGATAAATTAGTCATTTCATCAAATGTTGTAATATTGGTTGTATATAGCCATTTAAAAACTTGTTCTGCTCTATATGGCTTTTCTCCTATTTTTATAAATTCTTGTTTTAGTTCTTCTAAATTGTAATCTTTTATATTTTTCATATTATTTTTTCTTTCTTTTAATTCTATTATCCCTTATTAATTTATACCACATTATATAAAAAAAATCAATGAATTTTCATTGATTTTTTAGTGTTTAATTTATATTTTATTTTGTCTGCTAAAATACAAAGCAAACACACATTTTTTTATTTAATTTATATATTATAAAATTAAAATACCTCCTATGATTTTATATCATAAAAGGTATTTATTTTAATTTACACAAAATTTTTTACATGTCAGCATTCATTACTACCTTATATAAAGCCCAACACGGAACGAACCGTCGTAAGCAACATTCGAAACATAATTCTCGGCACGATACGCTGCAGGGACATTTGAAATACCGAGCGCGAAATTGCCCACACGAATAACAGGGGAAGAAGATGTATAAATTTCATTTGTCCATTCCCATAAATTTCCTGCTAAATCATAGATATTATTTCTTCTTGTATATTCTGTGTTTCCAGTATCTAAAACCATGCCTAATGAATCTCCATAATCCTCATACCATAAATCCGATTTATTCATAGGATATTTGGTTTCTCTATTACCATTACCTCTATAAAAATTAGTACTATAACTAGTAACATTTTTTACCAATACATGTTTATAATTTCCCCAACTTCTACTATCTTCCTCTACTTCTTTTTTTGTTACTGCACCACTATCTATAAACCATGTTAATGTTGTATCCCACATTCTTCCTGTTACTAATCCACTTTGTACAAATTCATTTTCATTATACATACTTTCTGCATTCATCTGTGAGTTTGTATAATCTATATAATTCCAAGGTATTTGATTTTTTTTACTTACGGGTTTTCCGTTTACATTTCTTGCATTTTTATATCCCTCATAACCCATGTCTGAAGGATTTATTGCATCTTCCATATATTCTGGTATCCCTGCTTCATATCTTGCTATATAAAAACCTCCATACTTTTTTATTTGTCCATATTCTGGGTCAATTTTATTTTCTAAATTTACCGTATCTGAATACCATTCTGTAACATTAGATGGTATTTCATCATCTTTTGTGTCCTTTACATATACATCAGTTATATTTCCATCCCATTTTGTATAAGTTACTGTTGTATTATTTACTGGTACCCATACAAATTGATTTCCTTCGCTATCTTCTATTACTAAACCATTATTCCAGCCTTCCACTTCGTTTCCTTTTACTTTCCATTTTGCATCTTCTGTATTTACTGTTCTAAAGCCTACTGGTATTACTGGATTTTGATATGTTGGTTTTCCTTCTATTAAAGTTCTATTTGCATTTCCATTTGTATTATCTAATGCAACATTTGTTTCTATTGCTTTTGCTTTTATTACTACATCTGTTGTTGGTATGATTGTTATTGTTGGTTCATTAATACTTGACATATTTGTTGTTCCTTCTACTACTTCCCAACTACTAAATTCATATCCATCTTCTACTTCTGCTGTTATTTCTAAACTTTGCCCTTTTCTTATTTTTTTTCCTTCTGTTACACTTTCTATTCCTTCTTCATCTTTTGTAGTTGTAATTGTTACATTATTTTCTTCTACTTCGATATATGTTTCTCCACTTAATGTTATTACTGGTCTTATTGGTAAATATCCAATAACGTCGCTATAACAATCATCTGTTCTTTGGTCTTTTATTTCATTATGTTCATTAAAATTATAACAACTTAATTTTGAATCATTTACTATTAACATTGTATAATAATTACAATTTCCTTGTTTGGTTAAATTATCATAATAGAAGTTTCCATCTACATCTCCACTTACCATATTAAACATTTCAAAATTATCTAATGAAATATCTTTCACATTTAAGTTCCTACATTCATTTATTCCATCTCCATATAATGCTTCACACGCTTTGTTTATTTCTAATATTGCTTGTGCATCTGATTTTTCTTCTGGTATATAAAAACCTATATTTGTTGGTCTTTCACTTATTAATGTTACTTCTTTTTGAGTACTATTTATTGATAATACTCTCCATTTTAAATTCTCACTTTGTAAAGTATGTTCGCTTTTTCCTTCACCTTCCCATATTGTATGTGTTTTTTCTTCAGACATATTATATGGTACATAGTCGCCTATTTTTATTTCGTCATTTTTTATTAAATATGCTACTGTTCCTTCTTCTGGTACTTCTTCAATTACTCCATTTCCGTCCCATAATGTTCCTATGTATTTTTCTACATCACTTTTTAATATTTCTACATATAACTCTCCATTTGCATATAAGTAATACTTTCTTTTTGTTGTTGTATTTATTAATTTCTTTGTAATTACTTCTGCTTTTTTACCTTTTTCATCTTCTTCAGTTTCTCCTCCTGATTGTTCTGTTATTATGCCTTCTTTTTGTAAATAACCAAAATAATCTTTTGTTGTTTCATTCATTGTGTTTATTTCATAGTTTGTTATTTCTAGACTCAATGCTTCTTGTATTGCTTTTTCTTCATATAAGTATGTTGCATTTTCTGTATTACTTAATAGACCTGTATTTATTACTATATTTAATGTTACTCCGGCTAATATTAGCAATACTATTATTGTTATTACTAGTGCTATTAAGGTTATACCTCTTTCTTTAATTTTTTGTTTTTTCATTTTTTAAATTCCTCCCTTAAAATTTTATTTTTTCTTTTTTTATTCTTTTTTCTTTTGTAATTGTTTTATTTTTTACTACTTTGTTTCCTCTCGCTACCTTTTGCTAAATATTATTTTTAAATTTATGCAAAAAGTAGCGAGCGTGAGGCGAAAATTATATTTTTTTCTAATGAGTTCGACCT
>CANQOW010000019.1 GCA_947625545.1 uncultured Clostridia bacterium | reverse complement strand
AAGAAGGAGGACACTTTCTTGTTGCAAAACTATGCATGGTAAAAGCAAATGAATTTGCAATAGGATTTGGACCAATACTATTAAAAAAACAGGGAAAAGAAACTAAATATGTATTAAGAGCAATACCGTTAGGTGGTTTTGTAAGTATGGAGGGAGAAGAAGAACATTCAGATGCTGAAGGTTCTTTTTCAAAAGCGAGTATACCAAAAAGAATAGCAATAGTGCTTGCAGGTGGAATGGTAAATATAATATTTGGTTTATTAGTATATTTTATAATAATAGCAAGTTATACAGACATTCAAAATGCAATAGAAGCATTAAAATTCTTTGCAGTATCTATGATAGACAGTTTAAAAATGTTAGTAAATGGAACAGCCTTCAAAGAAGAACAATTAATGGGAATAGTAGGAATATCTGAAATTGTAGTAAAAACTAATGGAATAATAAACTATATATACTTATTAGCAGTAATATCAGTTTCATTAGGAGTAACAAACCTTTTACCAATACCACCATTAGACGGAGGAAAAATATTATTATTACTTATAGAAGCAATTAGGAAAAAACCATTAAAAGAAAATGTAGAATTACAAATACAAATGGCAGGATTTGCATTAATGATAGCATTAACAATTTTTGTAACATATAAAGATATTATGAGACTTTAAAAGAACAAGAAAAAAGTTCTTTGAAAGGGAATGAAGTAAAAATGATAGCAGAAATTATAATAAATAGTAATGTAAGAGATATTAACCATATATTTGATTATAATGTGCCAACAGAATATGTTGGCATTATTGCTATTGGAGATAGAGTACTTGTTCCATTTGGAAGGAAAAAAACTTTTGAAGAAGGTTTTGTAGTTGGTTTTAAAGAAAAATCAGATTTTGAATTAAAAGATATTGCAAAAATTCAAGAAGGTTTTAAATTAAATAAAGAAAATATAGAACTTGCAAAAATAATGGCAAGAAGATATTTTTGCAATATATCAGACTGTATACATTTAATGTTACCACCAGGAAATGCAACAAAAGAATTTTCAAAAAGAGTTACAGAAAAATCACAAGAATGTGTATATTTAAAAAAAGAAGAAGACGAAATTTTATTAGATATAGAAGAAAAAAAGATAAAATCAGAAAAACAAATTAAAACATTAAATTTCTTAATAGATAACAATGGCTCATTTATTACAGATATAGAAATGTTTATAGACACATCAAGAGCAATAATAAAAACATTAGAAAAAAATGGATATGTAGAAATAGTAGAAAAACAAATAGAAAGAAATCCACTCATAAATAAAAAAGTAGAAAAAACATCAAAATTAAAACTAAATGAAGAACAACAATTAGCATTTGAAACAGTTAATAAATCTATAAAAGAAAATGAATGTAAAGAATTTTTACTATATGGAGTTACAGGCTCAGGAAAAACAGAAGTATATTTACAATTAATAGAAGAAGTATTAAAAAATAAAAAAACATCAATAATGCTTGTACCAGAAATATCTTTAACACCACAAACAGTAGACAGATTTGTTTCAAGATTTGGAAGTGAAGAAATAGCAATTATACATAGTAAATTATCTGTTGGAGAAAGATATGACCAATGGCAAAAAATAAATAATGGACAAGCCAAAATCATTATAGGAGCAAGGTCTGCAATATTTGCACCAGTAAAAAACTTAGGAATAATAATAATAGATGAAGAACACGATTCTTCATATAAATCTGATAGTAACCCAAGATTCAATGCAAAAGACATTGCAAAATATATGGCAAAACAAAATAATGTACCCCTTATATTAGGTAGTGCAACACCAGATACAACTACATATTTTAAAGCAAAAAATAAACAAATTGAACTACTAGAATTATCAAAAAGAGCAAATAATGCACAATTACCAAATATTGAAATAGTAGATTTAAGAGAAGAATTAGCAAAAGGAAATAGGTCTATAATAAGTACAAAATTATATGAAGAAATAGAAAACAATTTAAAAGAAAAAAAGCAAACAATACTATTTTTAAATAGAAGAGGTTACTCAACATTTGTAATGTGTAGAGACTGTGGCTTTATTGCAAAATGTAAAAATTGTAATATCACATTAACATATCATTCAAAAGAAAATAAATTAAAATGTCATTATTGCGGATATGAACAAAAAAATATAAAAATATGTCCAGAATGTAAAAGTAAAAATGTAAAATACTTTGGAACAGGAACACAAAAATTAGAAGAAGAAATAAAAAAAATATTTCCAACTGCAACAACAATAAGAATGGACGTTGACACAACTACAAAGAAAAATTCAGTTGAAGAAATTTTAAATACATTCAAAAATGAAAATATAGACATATTAATTGGAACACAAATGGTAGTTAAAGGGCATCACTTTCCAAATGTAACATTAGTTGGAGTAATAGCAGCAGATAGTAGTTTATATCTAGAAGATTATAGAGCAAATGAAAGAACGTTTCAATTATTAACACAAGTTGCAGGTAGAGCAGGACGAGAAAAAAATAAAGGAAAAGTAATAATACAAACATATAATCCTGATAACTTTTGTATTGAATGTTCAAAAGAACAAGACTATGAAAAATTCTATAATGCAGAAATTGTATTAAGAAAAGAATTGAAATATCCTCCATTTTGCGATATAATAGTAATTGGTATTAGTGGAGCAAATGAAAATCAAATAAAAAATGTATCTAATTTAATATATAGTAACATTGTAAAACTATATAAAAATAATTTCTCTATATATAAACCATTACCAGCACCAATAGATAAAATAAAAAATAAATATAGATGGAGAATTATAATGAAATGTAAATTAGATAATAATATTATAGACACTATAAATTCAAGTTTAAATAATATAAACAATACAAAGGTTAGAATTAGCATTGATGTTAATCCAAACAATATGATGTAAATTTATAATATTAAAAATAATAAAGCGAAGGTAGCTGAGCCTATAATCTGAATGAATAATCAAGGGGGTAAAAAATGGCAATACGTAATATAAGGGAAGAAGGAGACGAAATATTAAAGAAAAAATCAAAAGACGTAGAAGTTATTGATGAAAAAATAATAGAATTAATTAATGATATGCTAGAAACAATGTATAAATATAATGGAGTAGGACTAGCAGCAGTACAAGTTGGAATACTAAAAAAAATATGTGTAATAGACATTGACGACGGAAGACCAGCATTAAAACTTATAAACCCTAAAATAACAAAACAAAAAGGAGAACAAGAAGTAGAAGAAGGATGTTTAAGTTTTCCAAATAAATATGCAAAAGTTATAAGGCCAAAAGAAATTACAGTAGAAGCATTAGACGAAACAGGTGCAAAAATAAAAATAGTTGCAAAAGATTTATTAGCACAAGCAATTGCACATGAAGTAGACCATCTAAATGGAGAAGTATTTGTTGATAAAATGTTACCAGGAACACTAGAAATCATTACACCAGAAGATATAAAAAATAATTCTAAATAGGAGAAAAATATGTTAAGAATATTATTTATGGGAACACCAGATTTTGCAAAAGAATCATTAGAAGCAGTATATAATACAAATAATGAGATAATTGGTGTAGTTACAAATGTAGATAAACCAAAAGGCAGAGGTATGAAAATGATACCAACACCAGTAAAAGAATTTGCATTAGAAAAAAATTTAAAAATATATCAACCTGAAAAAATAAGAAATAATGAAGAATTTTTAAATGAAGTTAAAAAATTAAATCCAGATATAATATGCGTAGTAGCCTATGGAAAAATATTACCAAAAGAATTATTAGATATACCAAAATTTGGTTGTATTAATGTGCATGGTTCACTTTTACCAAAATATAGAGGAGCAGCACCAATTCAATGGGCAGTTATTAATGGAGATAAAACAACTGGAATTACAACAATGTATATGAATGAAGGAATGGATACAGGAGATATAATTTTACAAGAAGAAACAGAAATTGGAGAAGATGAAACAACAGGAGAACTATGGGAACGACTTTCTAAAATAGGTGCAAATTTATTAGTAAAAACAATTGAATTAATAGAAAAAGGTATAGCAAAAAAAATACCACAAGGTGAAAATTATTCAATGGCTCCAATGTTAAATAAAGAAATGGCTCAAATTAATTGGGAGGAAAAAACAGCAGTAGAAATAAAAAATCTAGTAAGAGGCTTAAACCCTATTATAGGTGCTTATACATTTATTAATAATAAAAAATATAAAATATGGAAAGTTAAAGTAATAGAAAATAATGAATTTTTAAACAAATTTAATATATCAATAGATAAAAATTTAGGAGAAGTATTAATTGCAAATGAAAAAAATGGTATGTATATAAAAGCAAAAGATGGAATTATATCAGTTTTAGAAATACAAGGAGAAAACTCTAAAAAAATGAATATTTGTGATTATCTTAGAGGAAATAAGATAATATAAATGGAGAAATAATGAACGGAATAATTATTGTAGATAAACCAAAAGAATTTACATCAAATGATGTAGTTTGCAAGGTTAAAAAAATTTTAAATGAAAAAGTTGGACACACTGGTACATTAGATCCTAATGCTACCGGTGTTTTACCATTGCTTATTGGTAAAGGAACATTATTATCTAAATATTTAATTAATCATAATAAAAAATATGAAGCGGTTATTAAATTAGGAATAAGAACAGATACTGCAGATGTTGAAGGTAAAATTATTAAAGAAAAAGATGTAAATAGAGATTTACTAACAAAAGAAAATATAATAAAAGTATTTAATAATATGGTAGGAGAACAAGAGCAAGTTCCACCAATGTATTCTGCCATAAAAGTAAATGGAAAAAAATTATATGAATATGCAAGATGCGGGAAAAATGTTGATATAAAACCAAGAAAAATTAATATATATAACTTAGAACTAAAAAATATAAATATAGAAGAAAGAGAAATTACATATATAGTAAATTGTTCAAAAGGAACATATATAAGAACATTATGTGAAAATATTGCTGAAAAACTTGAAACAATAGGTTATATGAAAGAATTAAGAAGACTACAAGTTGGAGATTTTAAAATAGAAGATGCGGTTAGTGTTAAAGATATTGAAAATGGAAAGTTAAATATTATTTCTATTGAAGATTTTTTTAAAGAAAATAAAAATATTGTTTTAAACGAAAAAGATATAACACTATTTTTAAATGGTGTAAGATTAACAAAAATTAATCCAGATGGCTTATATAAAATATATAATGAAAGCAAAACATTTATTGGTATTGGAATTATAAAAAATAATTTGCTAAAAAGAGAAATAGTTTTATAAATAATTAAAATAAAATTGACAATTATGTAAAATTAATATATAATATATGCATATTGGTAATCCAAATTTATGGAAACCAAGTAAAATTATTAATAAGGAGGAATTTCTATGAATGAAATTCGGGCATCATTTAAAGTAACAGACAAAGAAATTCTTGGCAAATTAATTGTTGAGTTTTCTTCACGGACATTATTTGGTGACAATAAGAAGTTAACAGTTAAAGGTGACGAAGTAACTTTGTATGCACTTTTCGATGAACTTCCTGAAAATTTAATTAACTATATTGTAAAAGGTGATGACTTAAAAATTGAGTACAATACAGTTAATGAAAAAAAGACAGAAAACGAGGAAAAGACAGAAGAAAGAGAAAATGTAGATACTGAAAAAATAAAAAAAGAAACCCCAAAAAAAGCAACTTTTGATACTGAACTTCCTGAAAAAGTTAAGGAGATAATCCAAAATAATTTAGATAAAAGAGAAGTTGCTATTCAAATCAACAACTGTTTGAATGCTGGAATATATGCTAATGTATTTACTGCAATTATTTCAAATAAGCTTAATGATTTTAATGTATCAATAATAAACACATATAAAGATATCGAAAACATTACTGATGTAGGTCAATTAACTAGCAAATGTAATGCTTTTTCAACAGGTATCAAGAATAGGCTTAAAAAAATAGGATATAATGGAACAGCAACGACATTTCTTGATGATGTTTTTCAGTATTACAACAGCATTTGGTCAAACAATAAGGAAGAAGAAAAAAATCGAAAAGAAACAAGTCGGGAAGAAAGTAATGAAGATGATGACGAAACAGACGAAGATGACACTATCGAAGTATCTGAGGTAAAAGAAAAACCTAAAATCTTTAAAGGGCTTATAGGACTTCCACCTAACAAAATTGTTGAACAAAAATTAAAACAAATGCCTGAAGATATATCAAAAAAAGAAAAAATTAAATATATCTTTGATAAAGCATTAAATGCTAACATTTCTAATGATATAGTTGAAGATATCTTAAAATCTTTAGAAAATGATAAATTTGTTTTAACAAAAACGGAAAGAATGGTTATAGCCACTGCTATAAGCAGATCTTATCCAGGTACAAAGTCAGAAGAATTTTTGAAAAGCCTTAAAGAATTTATTAATTAATTTTACTTAAAACTCAATCTAAAAATTTAGGTTGAGTTTTTTCTTTTTATATGATATAATTTATGCATTAAAAGTATATATTAACAAAAGAATAAAATAATAACGTAATAAAAAAACGGGAGAGTAATATATATGGATAATATTAATAAAAATGAAATAATAGATTTATTAAAAAAAGGTTTTAAACCAAATATAATAGAATTTGAATTTGATGTACCTAGCGAATTAATGCAAGAGTATATAAAAGAATATAATAAAGAAATAGGAAAAGAAGATTTATCTATTGTTGATAATATAAAGCAATTAGATAATATAAATACTTATAAAGAATTGGTAAATGAAATAAAGAATATTATAAAGAAATTAGGAACCTTAGAATTAACAATTGATGAATATATACAAGTTATTAATTATTTAAAAAATGAGAAAAAACTAGAAAATGCAGATAATGATTATTATTATGTAGCTTATAAAGAATCTGTAAAGAATTTAAATGGTATATTAAAAAATAAATTATATAGTTATATTGATGAAAACATAAGATATATTAGTAGTATTGAACAATTAAAAGAATTTGAGAAAAAAGTAAAACAGTGTAAAGATTATATTAATATAAACGGAATGAATTATAAAATTGATAGAAAAATTCAAGAATTACAACAAAAGAAAGCAATGGAACAATTATATAATATAACTCCAGAACTTTCTAAATTAATATCTCAAATTGCAGATGGAACTTTAGATATTGAACAGGGAATGAATTTTATTGAACAACAAGCAAAAGAAGAATTTGAAAAAAAACAAACTAAAAATTTTGCTGGTTTAACATTACAACAAGAAAAAGAAAAAATGTTAATTAAAATAATTAGTAATTTTTCAGCTAAATCCATGGAATATCCAATTAAAGATTTAAAAGCAACTTATGAAATATTAAAAAAATTAACAAATAATAATCGAGAAAGAGTTTTAAGTACAATTGTTAAAAATTATATTAATAGAAAAGAATATAAAATGGCAATGTCTATTTGTATGAAAGTACCAAAAACAAAAGATTTTACTGAAGAACCATATGTAAGAATGCTTGAAAAAGAAATAGAAAAAGCAGCATCAGCGGATAAAATTAATATTTCATCTTTATATAAAACAAGATAATTATTATAAAAGTAAATAAATTTTAAAAAATACTTTAACTTTTTTTACTTTTATAATATAATGATATTGTTAACTTTTCTATTTAAGGGAGGATAATATGAAAAAGGGAAAAAGAAAAACAAATAAAACAAAAAATGAAGAAGAAACAAAAAAAGTAAAAACAACAAAAAAAACTAAAAATAAAAAACAAAAAAAGCCTGTAAAACATCCAAAATTAAGAAAAGCAATAAAAATAATTCTTATAATATTATTCTTATTATTTGTAATTTTAGTAGGAATTTTAGCAGGAATGTTATCAGGAATATTTGGGGGAGATTTAGCACTTACAGAAGAAGATTTACAATTTGAATATGAAAATTCTGTGTTATTAGATATGGATGGAAACGTAATTGCAGAATTAAGTGGAGAAGAAAATAGAAAAATAATAAGTAAAGCAGATATGTCACCATACCTAGAAAAAGCATTTATTGCAATAGAAGATAAAAGATTTGAAACACATAACGGAGTTGACTTAGCAAGAACTGCAAAAGCAACATTATCTTTCTTGGCTAATAAAGGAGAATCTGATGCAGGTGGAGGAAGTACAATAACACAACAAGTTGTAAAAAATATTACAGATGAAAAAGAAGCAAGTGGTGTTGAAGGTGCAATAAGAAAAGTTAAAGAAATTGCACGTGCATATGAATTAGAAAAATTATTATCAAAAGACCAAATATTAGAATTATACTTGAATCTAATACCATTATGTGGAACACAAAATATATATGGCGTTGAAACAGCATCAGAATATTACTTTAATAAAAATGCAAAAGATTTAACAGTAGTAGAAGCTGCATATTTAGCTGGAATTACACATTCACCAAGTAGATATAATCCATATGTTGAAGATGAAGAAAAATATGCAACTAATATGGAACGTATAAAAGAAAGAGTTACAAAAGTAGTAACTGCAATGAAAGATCAAGAAAAAATAACACAAGAAGAATATGATTCAGCAATAGAAGAAATTAATAATGGAATACATTTTGAAAAGGGAGATTTCAGTAATTCATATACATACTTAGCAGAAGAAGCAATTAAACAAGTTGTAAAAGATTTACAAGAAGAGTATGGATGGTCTGAAGAAATTGCAAAATTACATGCTTATGGCAGTGGATATAAAATTTATACAACACAAGATACAAGAATACAAGGAATTGTAGAAGAAGAATTTGCAAAAGATAAATATATTATTCATTCTGGAGATGACCAAGTTCAAGCAGGTATGGCAATAATACAAAATGGTACAGGATATGTTGTAGGAATTGCAGGAGCATTAGGAGAAAAAACTACATTTGGACTAAATAGAGCAACAACAGCATCAGGTTCACCAGGTTCTACAATAAAACCAATTGCAGTTATAGCACCATCACTAGAAAATGGAATAATAACAGCAGGTTCAGTAATAGACGATTCACCGGGAAATTTTGGAAGATATGACCCTAACAACTGGTATGCAGGTAAAATTGGTTGCTTTGGTTATGGTTTATCAAACATTAGGTTTATGTTACAAAAATCACAAAATGTACCTGAAGTAAAATTAATACAAAAATTAACACCTGCAAAATCAATAGAATTTATGAGACAATTAGGAGTAACATCATTAGATGATACACAAGATAATAACTTATCACTTGCACTTGGTGGTATAACTTATGGTATATCTCCACTAGAAATGGCAGCAGCATACACAGTATTTTCAAATGGTGGAACTTATGTAGAGCCAACATTCTATATAAAAGTTGAAGATGCTAATGGAAATATAGTTTTAGAGCCAAAACAAGAAACAAGAAAAGTAATGTCTGAAGGAAACGCATATATAATGACGCAATTATTAAGAGAACCAATTGTAGGTGCAGAAGGAACAGCAAGATCTGCATTTAGAAGATATACAGGAGCACCACAAATATCAGGAAAAACAGGAACATCACAAAGTGATGAAGCATCTTCTTTTGAAGGTTTTTCAACATACTATTCAGCGTATGTATTATATAAATATGATGGAAAACATGTAGGAGTTAAAGACAATGCAAAAGAAATATGGCTAGATGTAATGAATAGAGTATATGATGGTTATGAAGCGCAATCATTTGAAAGACCAGATAGTGTTACAACTGCAAGTATATGCAAAGACTCAGGATTATTAGCAGGAGAATTGTGCTCACAAGACCCTAGAGGAAGTAGAGTATATTCAGAATTATTTGTAAAAGGTACAGTACCTACTGAAACATGTACTTGCCATGTTAAAGAAACAATATGTAAAGAATCAGGTCTACTTGCAAATGAATATTGCACAGATACAGAAGAAAAGGTATTTATTAGTAGAGAAAATGCTGAAGAAGACGATAGATGGAAACAAACGCTTGATGCAAAATATATGGTACCACTAGAACATTGTGATATACATACAGAATCTTCTGATAAAGAAAAACCAGTAATAACACTAAATAAAGTAAATGGAGAAGAAACTATAACATTAAAATTAAATGAAAAATATGAAGAACCAGGTGCAAAAGCTATAGATAAAGTAGATGGAGATTTAACAAAAAATATAGAAATTACAGGAAAAGTAGATACATCAAAAGCAGGAACATATACTATAACATATAAAGTAAAAGATAAAGCAGGAAATGAAGCAACTGCTACAAGAAAAGTAATAGTTACAGATGGCAAAACAACAGAAGATAAAGAAAAACCAGTAATAACTTTAAAAGGTGATAAAACAATAACACTAAAATTAAATGAAAAATATGAAGAAAAAGGTGCAACTGCAACAGATAACGTAGATGGAGATTTAACTGATAAAATAGAAATAGATAGTAGCAAAGTAAATACTAAAGTTGCAGGAACATATACTGTAACATATAAGGTAAAAGATAAAGCAGGAAATGAGGGGACTGCTACAAGAACAGTAGTAGTTGAAGATGATAAAGTAACAGGAAATAATACAGATAATACAGTTTCAAATAATGAAACATAAATTTTAAAGAGCAAATAAAAATTGCTCGAATGGAGGTCCTTATGGAAATATATTTTTATAATACTCTTACAAAAACAAAGGAAATTTTTAAACCAATAGATTCTAAAGAAGTACGTATATATACATGTGGACCAACAGTATATAAAGATGCAACAATAGGAAATATGAGAACATTCGTATTTATGGATACATTAAGAAGAATGTTAAAATATAATGGATATAAATTAAAACATGCTATGAATATAACAGATGTTGGCCATTTAGTATCAGATGCAGATGAAGGCGAAGATAAAATGCTAAAATCTGCAAGAGAAGAAGGAAAAACGCCATTAGAAATAGCAAAAATATATACAGAAAGATTTTTAAATGACTTAAAAGAATTAAATATAGATATGCCAGAAATAATATGTAAAGCAACAGACCATATCAATGAAATGATAGAATTTGTTAAAGAATTATTAAAAAATGGATATGCTTATGAAACATCAACTGCAATATATTTTGATGTATCAAAACTAAAAGAATATGGAATATTATCAGGAATTAATCTAAAAGAACAAAAAGCAGGAGCAAGAGTTGAATTAGATGAAGAAAAACGAAATCCATATGATTTTGCATTATGGATAAAAGCACCTGAAAATCATTTAATGAAATGGGATAGCCCTTGGGGGCTATCTTATCCCGGTTGGCATATAGAATGTTCAGCAATGGGAAGAAAATATTTAGGAGAAGAATTTGATATACACACAGGTGGAATAGACTTAGTACCAACACACCATGAAAATGAAATTGCACAAAGTAAAGGTGCAACAAACAAAATACCTGCAAGATATTGGTTACATCAAGAATTTTTATTAATAAATGGTGGAAAAATGTCAAAAAGTTTAAACAATGCGTATCTACTACGAGACATTATAAATAAAGGATATGATCCATTAACATATAAACTATTTTGCTATTCTTCACATTACAGAAATAAATTAAATTTTACATGGGAAGCAATAGATAGTACAAATAAAGCATTAATAAAATTAAAAGAAGGATATATACAACATCTTAATGGAAATGAAGATATAGAAGATAATATCTTAAATGAATATGAAGAAAAATTTCATAAAGCAATAAATGATGATTTGAATATGCCTGTAGCATTAAGTTATGTATGGGAATTAATTAAATATCCAAAAAAATCAAAAAAAATTGCAGAATTATTATTAAAATTTGATACAGTTTTAGGTTTAAAAATTGATAAAAAGATAAACAATAAAGAAGATGAATTACCAGATAATATTTTAGAAATGATAGAAAAAAGAAAAAAAGCAAGAGAAGAAAAAGACTGGAAAAAATCTGACGAAATAAGAGATGAATTAAATAAATTAGGGTATAATGTAAAAGATGAAAAAGATGGTATGGTAGTTCAAAAAATATAATAAAAGATACAACAAAGAAAGGAATTATATGGAAACAGAAAAGATTGGATTTTTCAAAAGAGTATTAATAAGTATAAAAGATTTTGAAAAATATGATATATTTGCAATGGAAAAATGGCAAAATAGCATAAAATATTTATTTATTATAACACTAATATTTAGTTTCATTTTTACAATATTATATAGTTATAAAATATTAACAGGTGGTTTAGACGATTTAATAAATCAGGTAGATGTAAATATTTCAGAAGAATTAAATATGAGTAGTGAAGAAATACAAGAAATAGTACAACAAAATTATGCAGTATTTTTTATAGTAATTTTCCTATCTATAGTAACAATATATTTTTTTAGTACAATTTTAAATGCAGTAATGCTTGGAATTTTAGCCTATATAGTTGCAAGAATAGTTGGAATGAGACTAAAATTTCAATCTTCATTTAATATTGGAGTATATGCATTAACATTGCCAATAATTTTACAAATTATTTACTTGATAATAAACTTGCTAACAGGTTTTGAAATAAAATATTTTCAATGGATGTACACAACAATATCTTATATATATGTAGTAGTTGCAATTTTAATGATAAAAACACAATTTATAAATCAACAAAGGGAATTAATTAGAATACAACTTGAACAACAAAAGGTTAGAGAAGAAATGCAAGAACAAGAAAACGAAGATAAAGAAGAAAAGAAAGACGATAAGGAAGAAAAGAAAAAAGAAGAAAAAGATGGTGAAGATTCAAAAGACAACAATGTTGGAGAAGCACCAGAAGGAACAAATGCATAATTTTAATAAAAGAAAGGAACATATAAATGGAAAAAAATAAACCAAACCAAAATAAGAAAAATAAAAAACAATATTTATTATGGACAATTTTAATTTTATTAACTATTACTGCAACAATAGTATTAGCATTAGTAATAAATAAAAACAATCAAGAAAGCGAAGAAAAAAATGTACCATATACACAACTATTAAGCGATATAGAAGAAGATAAAATAGAAAAAATAGAAATGACAGTTGGAAGTACATCTATAAAGATTAAATATAAAGATATAGAAGAAGAAAAAACTGCAATAATTCCTAGTACGCAAGCATTTATTGAATTAATTCATAAAAAGATAGATGAAGAAGGAAAAAGTATAGAATTAAATGAAAAATCAGAAAGTGTTTTAGCAAATTTATCAGATAAAATATTTTCTATAATACCTACATTAATGATGGTAGCATTATTTGTACTTATATTAAAAATGCAAGGACTAGGAGATAAAGGAAAAATTTATGATGGAAAAGAAAATAAAACAGATATTAAATTTGATGATGTTGCAGGCTTAAAGGAAGAAAAACAAGAATTAATAGAAATTGTAGATTTCTTAAAAAATCCTGAAAGTTTTCAAAAAATGGGTGCAAAAATTCCAAAAGGTGTTCTGTTATGTGGTAAACCAGGAACAGGTAAAACTTTAATTGCAAAAGCAATAGCAGGAGAAGCAAATGTACCATTTATATCAATGAGTGGTTCCGAATTTATTGAAATGTTTGCAGGTTTAGGTGCTTCAAGAGTTAGAAGTTTATTTAGTAAAGCAAAAAAAATGGCTCCATGTATAGTATTTATAGATGAAATAGATGCAATAGGTGCAAGAAGAACAAATGCAAGTGGAGCAGAATCTGAAAATAACCAAACATTAAATCAATTACTAGTTGAAATGGACGGTTTTGAATCTAATGAAACAGTAATAGTATTAGCAGCAACAAATAGACCAGAAATGTTAGATAAAGCATTATTAAGACCGGGAAGATTTGATAGAAGAATAACAATTGCTCCACCAGATTTAAGAGGAAGAGAAGAAATATTAAAAATTCATAGTAAAGAAAAGAAATTTGCAGATAATTTAAGTTTAAAAAGTATTGCAGAAGATACTGCAGGTTTCACAGGGGCAGAATTAGCAAATACTTTAAATGAAGCAGCAATAATAGCAACAATAAATAAGCATAATGTAATTGAAAAACAAGATTTAGAAGAAGCAGTTAAAAAAGTTACAGTAGGTTTACAAAAAACAAGTAGAGTTGTATCTGAAAAAGATAAAAAATTAACAGCATACCACGAAGCAGGACATGCTATTGTAAGTAAATTTTTAGCAACAAGTATGGAAGTAAAAGAAATATCTATAATACCAAGAGGAGTAGCAGGCGGATATACAATGTACAAAACTAATGAAGATAAGTTCTTTGCATCTAAAACAGAATTAGAAGAAAAATTGATTTCGCTTTTAGGTGGACGTGCTGCAGAAAAAATTGCATTAGATGATATTTCAACAGGAGCAAGTAATGATATTGAAGTTGCAACTAAAATTGCAAAAGATATGGTTACTATATATGGTATGAGTGATAAAATTGGTCCAATTTCATTAAATAATGAACAACAACAACCTTATGAAATGCAAATGTTTGGACAAAATATAGAGGATTTAATTGGGGAAGAAGTAAAAAGATTAATTGATATTGCTTATGAAAAAGCACAAAAAATATTAAAAAGTAATATGCAAATTTTACATGCTGTTGCTCAAACTTTAATTGAAAAAGAAGTTATTTCAACAGAAGAATTTGATAAATTTTTTGAATAAATAAAAATTAATTAATATTTTATAAAATTGCCGATAATGTCGGCAATTTTTAGTTATAAATAAATAATTTTAATTATTTACTAAAATATATTGACAAATAATTAAAGTTAATATAATATAGGAATGTAAAAAAAATAAAAAACCAAAGAGGAGGAAAAAAATGAAAAAACAAAATTTAAAAGATAAAGGAATAACATTAATAGCGTTAGTAATAACAATAATAGTATTATTAATACTTGCAGGAGTAACAATAAACATATTAGTAAATACAGGAGTAATAGATAATTCTCAAAATGCAGTAGACCAATATGCATATCAAGCACAAAATGAAACAGAACAAATAGATGAAATTGATAAAATTTTAAGTAATTATCTATATAAAAAAGATGAAAAACCAGGAGATTTAGGAGAAGACACAGCAGAAGGAACGGAAAAAGATCCGTATGTAATAAATAGTATAGAAGATTTAGTAGCATTTTCATATAATGTAAATAGCGGAAAAAACGTATATCAAGGAAAAACCGTAACATTAGGAAGAAGTTTGTATTTTGATGGTTCATATAATTCATATGCAGATGAAAATGCAAAATATAAATTAGCAGATGATGGACTACGGATATGTAAAGGATGAAACTTCAGATAAAACTTTAAAAGATTTAATGACAACAGATAAAGGTTTTATACCAATAGGTATAGTAAAAGATTCTGATAATAATGATACGAGATTAAGTAAAACATTTCAAGGAACATTTGATGGAAAAAATAATTATTTATCAAATGTATATATAAATAGTGATAGTTATGCAGGAATTTTTGGAATGATACAAGCGGAAAATATTACAATAAAAAATGTAGGGATAAAAGATGGCAGTATAACTGGAACAACGATAAAACCAATAGGTGGAATTGTTGGCTTAATGAACTTTTATGGAAAAATTGAAAATTGTTACAATTATGCAGATATAAAAAATTCAGCAGATGGTGGATTGGTTGGAGGAATTCTAGGAAATGCTAATATTACTTCTGGAAATACTAGTACTTCCGCTAGTATAAATAATTGCTATAATGGAGGAGCAGTTGAAGGTAAAAGCTGTACAGGAGGAATAGTTGGTGTAGGTTATAATGTAACTAACTCTTATAATAAAGGCAATATAACTGGAAGTGGTCCAACAGGTGGTATAATTGGAAGTGGTTCAAATGCAATAAATTGTTATAATACTGGAATTATAATTGGTTCAGGTGCACCAACAGGAGGAATAATTGGTAGTGGAAATAATCCTTTAAATTGTTATAATACAGGAAATGTTGAAAGTGATAATCTCACTGGAGGAATAGTTGGTGGAACCGGTGGTAATAGTTATGAAATAGTAAATTGTTATAATTTAGGAAAAATTAAAGGAAAAGGACAAAATCCAGTTGGAGGAATATGTGGAGGCGGTTCAAATGCTACTAACTGTTATAATTTTGAAATTGTAGAGGGGCAAAGTTGTGTAGGTGGAATATTTGGTTCGGGAGGTAATATAAATAATTGTTATAATGTAAATGATTTAACTAATAAAGGAACAAGTGCACCAACAGGTGGTATAACAGGAAATGGTACAAATATAACTAATTCTTATAATACAGGAAAAATAATAGCAACTAAATTAATGGGAGAAATTATAGGAATGGGAACTGTATCTAAAGATTGTTGGTATTTAACAAGAACAACAGAAGAAGGTGGAAATGCATCAGCTAATGGAGCAGAAGGAAAAGATAAGAAAACAATGGATGAAGCAGTTAGTGTAGAAAAATACATAACTACATTAAATACAGAAGTAAGTAAACAAAATGAAACCTCAGAAATAAAGTGGAAAGAATGGAAACTACAAAATGGATATCCAGTATTTAAGTAAAAATATGAATTTATAAGAAAATTGTGCGTTAACGAAAGCAAGGCTTTCGACGCACACATGTGCATTTTGCTTCGCAAATATGCACAACCTAAGGTAAATTAACCTTTTTGTATACAGAAAAATCTTCGATTTTTCCTATACAATAAAAAAGCTTTCCTCTCTTTTTTATACTCCAATTTTTTCCTAACATTATATTGATTTACATTAAATTATAATCTGTAACATAAAACAATAATATAACTTATGAATTGTAATTAATTAATGCCTTTAACTAGCATTTAATTTTCATTTTACCCAAATTTGTTTAAAAAAATAATATCTTTTTTATTCTATATTAGAAAGGAAAGCTTTTTTGGGCTGTTAAATTCTTTTTTCATTTAACTTACAAAATTTCTTAGTAAGCACCCAATTT